>WQXJ01000029.1 GCA_009784895.1 Micrococcales bacterium
AGGTAATTGGCTTCGGAGGGGGTTTTGCCAATCAGGCCGGAGTTTTTCACTAGCAGCGTGAGTGTGGCGCCGTCCCCCACGATGATGTCACCCACCATGTCGATGTCGTCAATTTCTAGGGTGACGCGAACTTCGGGCGAAATGGAAATCCTGTCGAAGATGGCCGTGTCTTCCTTTGGCCTGTCGTGAGGGTCGGTGGCGTTGCCGCTATTACCTCGATAGCCGGTTTGAATAACCTTGTAGGTTTTGCCATCAGCTGTCAGGTTAAAGGTCAGGTTTCGGAATGGGCCAGAGACGGTTGTCACCGCGTTGCCGCCGTCTCCATAGAACAGGGTGTAGTACTGGAAATCAAGGCTGCTGTTCCCAGAGTAGGCGTTCATGCCGGGGGAAACAGTGACATCTGTTCCGGCCCAACTAATGGTTTGAGACAAGTCAATTTCGCCGCTGCTCCACTGGGCGAACAGGATCATGCTGCTAGTGAAAGTGTAAGTCTGTCCGGCGGTATAGCTATCTCCAGTGCCGTCGGGTTTGGTGTTCCAGCCCTGGAAGGTCTGCCCAGCAGACGGCGGCCTGAAGGTGGGTGTGGCAGAATTCCAGACCGTGACAACTACTGAGTCACGCCAGATGTAGGTCTTTCTAGGAAGAGCACCATCAGGATCATTACCAGCGGGCCATTCCACGACGTGATCTTTGGTCGGGTCGGCGTTGAGCACACCGCCATTGGCTTTGTAAACGACCCGGAAGTACAGGTCCATCCAAAGTGGCAGCCTAGAGTAGTCGGGGTTAGCACCGGTTTGATGCGCCTGGTAGCCAAGGCGGGTGTTGACCGAATAGATGTCGGTCAGCCCGTCGGTGGAGCGAAAGGCATTGCCTCTAAGCCTGCCGGTGGAGTCAAACGCGTCAATGTAGTAGTCCTTTTGGGACGTCATGCCGGGTCTGACAAAACCGATGCTACGGCAATCGACGGGCTCCATTGTGAGAAAAGGCGTAGATCGGTGGCCGTCGACGAAAACCTGCAAAGTGTCGTCGGTGGCCATACCAGCGTTGGGCTGCCATTGGGCACTGACATAGTAGGCGGTGCCATGGTTGTCGCCATCGGCCGAAATGGCCGAGGCGTTATCAGCGTAGGCCGTGATAGTGGCGGTGGCGTCAAGGGTTAGGGTAGCCCCCGCGTCGTCGTAGTCACCGCCAATTCCCGCCCCGGTGCCCCGGCCCCAGGCCGTGACCACGGCGCTGCCGGTGATGGTGATGTTGCCGCCGTTTCGCCGAGCGGTGTTGCCACCGCCGGCCCCAATGCCGGCTGCGTTGCCACGGCTGTTCGGGTTACCCGGGCTCTGGCTGCCACCGCCGGTGGAGGTGACTTCAGCGGCGCCTTGGATAATGATGGTGCCCGCGCTGCCTGCGGCTAATGAGGCACCGGCGCCAATACCGGCACCGCCATTATTGCTGCTACCGCCGCCGTTGGCGGTAACCACGGCCGTGCCGCCAATGATGACTAAGTTGGCGGCGCCACCGGCGCCCCCGCCAATGGCGGCACCACCATTTTGCAGACCGCCACCCTTGGCTGTGACTGTGCCGCCATTGATCGTGATGCTGCCGGAGCCAGCCTTGTAGCCGCCGCCAATGCCGGCCCCGCCCCAATAGTCGGTGGCGCCGGTCACATTGACCGCCCCACCGGTGATGGTGATGGTGCCGCCGCTGCCGCCGGAGCCGGCGCCCCCGGCAGCATTGCTGCCGCCGGCGATGCTGTTGCCGCCGCCACCAATGCCGGCGGCCCCAGAGTACTTGGACTGGGTAATGGTCATGGTGCCGCCATTGATGCCGATGGTGCCTGCCGCTTGCGTGCTCAGACCCCCAATCAGGGCGGCATGAGCCGTGGACTGGGTGCCCGGCATTGTCAGCGTGCCGGCAGTGCCACCCGGAGTGGTGGCCGAATCGATGGTTAGCTCGGCGCCGGCGGGCACGTTGATATTGGAGTTCAGAGTGCTAGTGCCCTGTAGTAGGACGGTGAGGTTGGCGCCGCTGGTAACGGTGACTACCCCGTTGGAATTGATGCCGTCAAAGGTCACAGTGGTGGTGGTGCCGCTGTTGATGGTGACGGGGACATTCGCGGCGAGGGCCGGACTGGAGTTCCACAGACGGTAGGTGTTGTCGCTGGCATCGCCACCGTTGAAATTGGAGCCAAGCACAATTGTGCTGCCGGAAAGGTTGACGCCTGGTAGGCCTGAGGCCGTTGCCGGACTGGAGAGGTTGATGTCCAATGGCACGGGCCCGGCCATTGGCATAATGCCCATGGGCAGGCTCAGCCCGGCAAAGAAGCCGGTGGCGGCGGCATCCTGCAGCTTGGGGGCGGGGGCAGGATCGACCGGTTCGTCAGGTGTGGGGGAGGGTTCGCTCGGGGCTGGGGTGGATTCTGTCTCTTTGTCGCCTGCCGCCGCCTCTTCGGCATCGGCGCCTTGGGCGGGAAGACCCAGAGGTAAGAGGACAAATGCGGCCACCAGCAGCGCAGCTAGCAGCGCAGCCAGGGTCCGGCGCGCGCCATCGCGGCGAGCCCAGGCTACAACGCGAACCAATCTCATCCCTCCAACCTCGCTCAGGTGCCGGCCGCTGCGCGGCCAGCCGTAACTCCCCATTGCTGGCAGTCCGGCAACTGGCGCTCCGTGAGCGCAACGACCAACAACCTCAAACGGTTGCGGGCCGACCCCGCAGCCTGCCGATCGACGCAGACTTAACTGCAAAAGACAGGCCACCGGGTATTCCCGGCAATACGACACAACGCTCCTTGGTTTGGGGGCAATCCCACATTCGCCTCAGAGCGGACAGACCCTTCGAAACGGCCGATTCGCGCCATCGCCTGGAAAACCGCCTCGGTGGGCGGACTGAATGGGATTGGTAAATCGCCCGCACCTAGCCAACGGCGACCTGAGGCCGGTTGAATTCGATGGCGCTGACACCGCCAGGCGTTTTGCCGGGCGCGAAATCGGAATCAATACACAGGCCACTGGTAGTTGTGACTGATGCCGGTTGAGTACGCCTCATGCTCCTGATCAAACCGGGGTTTGGCGCACTTCTCCTCAAAGACGACCGGTGACGAAACGCCAGGCGGACTCGCAGAAAGGTTGATGCGTGAGACTGCTGCCACAGGCACAAACCAGACGGCCAGCGAGGCTGCGTCGCCTGGTTTTGCTATGCCTGGCGGCCTTGCTCTTCCTGCCCGCCCAGTTCGCCTTTTCCGGAGCTGGCAAATCCGCCGCCTTAGGTACCGACGCAGCCGATGAAGCCAGTTTGGCGGCCGCCACCGGCTCCATTGCCGGAGAGCTATGGGTAGATGGCAATGGTACTGGATCAACTGACTGGAACGGATTGCGTGATCCAGGTGAACCGCCGCTGGCCGGCTACACCGTGCTGCTATTCGAGGCTGGCTCTTTGACCTCGCCAATCGAACAGACGACAACCGCGGCCGATGGCGCCTACCGCTTCGAAGGCCTGGCGGCGGGCAGCTACGTGGTTGGGTTGGCCTCCGGTTTTGTGGGCGGCACCGAATACCTGCTGCCAATGGCCGTGACCAGTCAATCGAAACTCGCCGTCAGCTGGAGTTCAGTCCCACTCAGGGCTTTTTCCGAAGTGCTCGAGATCACCGACCAAGGTGAGGCGCTCAGTGGCATCAACGCTGGTATGCGCCTGCCGATGGGAATAGCGCCGGCTGCCGCCTACTCGATCAACCTCTCTTCGCTAGGCACTCTTCCCACTGGCACAACGTGGACCAGCGGCAGCGGCACCTTGGCCTTCACCACCGCCTCGGTTGCGCATACCTACACTCTCACGCAAAGCGGTGCCACCTCCGTCAAAGTCATTACGGTTGCCGGCACAACCGCCGCCCCAGGTGGCCCGTCGATCACCTTCAGCGGGGTCGGTGCGCAAATCAACGTGAGCGTGACGGCTGGCAGCCCAACTCTGGTCCTGAGCGGCACCTCTCTTCAATCGACTTCCACCGTCAACCTGGCGGCCAGCACGAGTCCAACGCTTCTGCTCGCTGGAACCAACACAATCGCTGGCAGCATCCTTGTGGCTAGCAGCGGCACGCTCAAGCTTGACAGCGCTGCCTCACGGGGCACCGGCAGCACCGACGGATCGCTCACGGTAACGGTCCCACAAGTGTCATCGGGGCAATCTGCTGCTGGAATTGGCGGCTCGGGCACCCAAGCCGTTGGCACTGTGATTATCGATGGCGGCACCATCACCGCGATCGGAGGATCTAGCGCCAGCGGCAGCAACGGCGCAGCTGGTATTGGCGGCGGCAGCGGTGGGGCTGGCGGGACTGTCACGATCAATGGCGGTAGCGTCACCGCCACGGGCGGGGCGAGGGGCAACGGCGCTGGAGCGGGAATTGGCGGTGGTGGTGACGCCAACAATGCCGGCGGGTCTGGCGGAACCGTCACTATCACCGGCGGTACTGTCACCGCCACGGGTGGCAGCGCTGGTGGTGCCGGTGTTGGCGGCGGCCGGGGTTTCACAAATGGAACCGGGGGCACGGTGTCAATCACCGGCGGCAACGTCACTGCTATTTCGGCCGGCGGGCCTGGTATTGGCGGTGGAGGAAATTCTTCGGTTGGTACCGCGCTGACCCTTGGCAAAAATGCTGAGGTCAAAGCCTATTCCTCACAGAGCCTTGCGGCTTTCTCACAACCAGCCATTTACCCGGCATCTTTGTGGGGTGACGGGTTCTTGGTCAATGCCAAGCTAAACGGGTCAATCTCCTCGACCGACACCACGCTGCAAGCCTTTGGCGGCAGTCGTAGTCCGGTCACATTGACGCTGCCAGGCCGCTTCAGTGCCTTCGCCTACTCCGTCGGTGCCGGTCCGTCGCACTATGAAAACATTGTGGCCTCCGATGCCGCCAGCGGAGCCCCAAGGGGGTTGCTGGTTAGGGACGACGGCACTAACCAGCCCGAAATCCCCACCATCAATACGCTCGGAGGCTACAGCGCCTACAACGGTGGCCTCAACAACGCTGTGCTGCCAGTCAAGCTGATGCCCAACTTCACCGTCGCCTACCTCGCTAACGGCGGCAGCTTTGCTGGTGGCGGCACTAGCTACGTTTTCGACACCGGCGTGCCCCTGAACAGCGGATCGGCCAGCGTGATCATTCTGGACGCCGCCGCCATCGGCCTCAACCCACCCTCCCCGCAGCACAGTTTTGAAGGCTGGAACACCGCCGCCAATGGTCAAGGCGCGGCATTTAGCACCGATAACCGAAGCACTACCACCATTACCTCCAGCTTGGTGCTTTACGCCCAGTTCTCCACGCCACCAATCGATCTGTCAGAAACGACCACCTCTGACCCGAGTGGCGCTTACACAGTGGGCGCGGGGATGAACCCATATTCTGTTCAGCAGCCCAGCGGCGCAGGGCCGGTTGGCGGCACATTGCGGTCGCTGACCTTCAACGCGGCCGCCAACGGCGAGAGCTTCGGCATTATCCAAAGCGGTCGTCTGGCCAGCCCCGGCAACCCGGCTGAGCCAAAACACGGCACCTCGATTTTTGGCAGTATTATTGTGGCCGCGAGCACCAGCGTGACTCTGGTCATTGACGACATTGACGTTATCGGCAGCATTTCCGTAGGGGTCAACGCCTCCTTGACCTTGCAGTTGGCCAACTCGGCCGGTTACGGTCCCAGCTACCTGCATGGCTCGATCATCAAACCGGCCGGGAACGGCCCCAACACCACTCTGATAGTCGATAGCGCCTCTGCCACGCCCACAAATCCAGGGCCGCTGGACGGGTCGTTGGTGGTCACGCCGACCGCAGCCAACACTATGGCCGTCGACTTTACTGGGAAGGTCTTCGTGCAGGGCGGCAGCCTTGTAGCGACCGGCGCCGGCAGCGCCGATGGCGCCAACATCCGCGAGTTGACAATGGATGGCGGCCTGTTCTCAGTTACCGGTTCCAACACCGGGCTAAGCGCCATGTACATCGTGATCAACGATGGCACCCTGGAAGGTACCAATACCAATGGCGGGCTGGTTGGCGGCGCCATCGCTGCAACCACCAGCCTAAAGATGTCCGGCGGCAGCCTAACTGCCACAGGAGCTGGTATGTCGGCTGGTGTCAGCGGCGCCGCCGGCACTACAGTCGAAATTGCTGGTGGAGTTGTTGATGCCACCGGTGGCTCGTACTTTGGAGTGGGCGCTGCGGGCATTGGCGGCGGCGCCTCGGCGCCGGCCGGAACCATCAAGATCACTGGCGGAGTGGTTAGGGCTGAAGGTGGACTCAGCGCGGCCGGCATAGGCGGTGGCGCCTACGGGGCGGGCGGCACCATAGCCATCACCGGCGGCACCGTCACCGCCATTGGTGGCTTCTTTACCAACACAGGCGGTTCGGCAATTGGCGGCGGATTCTATGGCGCCGGGGCCACCATTGAGATTGGCCCCTTGGCCACTATTAAGGCCTACTCCATGGGCAACAACTCCGCGCCTTACGAGCCGCCTATCAACGCGTCAAGTCTTTCCGGTGGCGGCTATTTCGTCAACGCCATTTTCGATGGCTCCGTTGATGTCGACCAATTCTGGATCGTCGATGCTACTACGGGTGTGGTGTTGGACACGATGGATATGCCCGCCCACTACACCGCGTTTGCTTACACCACCGGTGCGGCCAAACGCGACGATGTGGTGATTGCAGTCAAGGATGGCGCGCCGGTGGGTGACGTGGTGCGCAAGTCAAATGACCTCCTGACTTATTCGATCAACACATTGAACGGGTACTCAGCTGACAATCCACCCGACCCAACTTGGCTGGGCGTCAAGTTGCGCGCGGCCTACGTTATCGCGGAAAGGCACGTTGATGTTGACGGCCAGCCAATACCGGGCCAGCCGGACATCATCACCCGGATTCCGGTAGCAACACCGACCTATTCCAAGACGCTGCCCGCCATTGCCGGTTATGCCACCCTGGGCTATTTCATTGGTCACCCCTTCAACCCACCCACCGATTCTTATACTGCCGGGCACAATGTCTCGATCAACCCGGTAACGGGCCACGAAACCGTCTACATGGTCTATAACGACAAATCTGACCTGACGGTGGCAAAACAGGTAACCGGCGCCAGCGGTGACTACTCGAAATCCTTCGGTTTCTCTGTCTTCCTTTATGCCGACATCGATGGCCTTTCGGCGTTGGCGAACCAGGACTATAGCTACACAATCACCGGGAGAGGGATTAGCTCGCCACTTACCGGCAAATTGAACACTGACGGCAACGGCAAGGTCACCTTCGCCTTGAAACACGGCCAGTCCATCAAAATCACTGGACTGCCGTTGGCCAGCTATGTCCGGATTGTTGAGGAGACCAGTTCCGGTTATGACACAACCTTTGTGGACAGTGCCGATGGTCAAACCGAGGCAGGCGAGGACACACTGCTGCCTGTTGGCGCTGGTCTTAGGGAGAATCTGGCCGGCCGGACCTACACCTTCTACAACGAACGAATGGCCGTGCCGCCAGCAGGGCTGGTGCAGGGTCACCAGCCCTACACCGGGCTGTTTGGTCTGGCTTTGGGTTTGACCTATGCCCTGGTGACGCTGACCGCCAAGAATCGGCTGCAGGTTCGCCCTGACCACCGGAAAGGGCGGCTGTCATGACTGTCCAGATCAAGTGGCGTGAAACCACCCCAGCGCAGACCAAACCGGATAAGCCGGTTGCCCCAGCCAACCCGACTGACGAAACCGACGTTGAAGTTGTCAACGACTCGGTCTGGCGCCGCCTTGGCCTGCTTGGCTTGAAAATTGGCCTGATTGCCGGCATTGGCGTGCTGCTTTTCACCTTGGTCTATGGCTTCCATCACAGCGCCGACCCGGCCATGCACCCAGCCGTCAAAGACGGTGACCTGACCTTGTTCTATCGCTGGGACAAAGACTACCGAGCCGGCGATCTGGTGGTGCTCCGCTTCGAGGGCCAAACCCAAATCCGCCGAGTAGTGGCAGTGGCCGGCGACAGAGTCGACATTACCGAGGAGGGCCTGCTAATCAATGGCGGGCTTCAAATCGAACCGGATATTCATTTGCCAACCGAACAATTCGCCGGGGGTGTCGGTTTTCCCCTGGTTGTGCCCGAGGGCCACATATTCGTGCTAGGAGACGCCAGAGATGTAGCCGCCGACAGCCGCATCTACGGCCCAGTAAAAATCACCGACACGCAAGGGACGGTGATAAGCGTCATCAAGCGCAGGAACTTGTAACACCCGGCGCCAAGTCCACCGGCCCGAAACAAACCGGTTGACTCCCAAGAGCGCCAACTAGAAGAACTACAACCTAGACCCGCTAATTGAAAGGAACTAGACAAGATGAATAAGACTAAGAAACTTATGGCCCTGGCTTTGGCCGGTGGCTTGTGTTTCGGTTCGGCCAGCGCTGCCTACGCGGCCAATGGAGCACTCGAGACTGACGATCCGGAATCTCCGATCGAAGCCAAAATCACCAAGATTCTCACTCTGCCGGTCGGCACCGACATCCCGACGGAGACTTTTACTTTTGTCTTCACTCCGGAGGAGGTTGACGGCGACAGTTCAAGCACGGCCAAATCATCCATGCCGACCGTGACCGCGTCAGTCGACATTTCGGCCTCTAGCGATAGCGACGTGGATGATGGCGCGATCATCGTGATCCAAGAATCCGACGACTTTGTCGACGGGATCAATTGGCCGCACGCCGGTGTTTACGTCTATACGCTGACGGAAAGTGCCGCCCTGGCGACGTCTGGAATGACCTATTCCGGCGCCTCGTATGAGGTCACTTTCTGGGTGGAGAACTGCAAGGACACTGATCAGTGCCATCCCGGGCTGTACGTGGCCGGCCTTGGTGTCAAGACGATCACCGGTGACGACGGCAACCCAGTGACTGAGGAAAAGGTTGACCCGACTCCCGGTGGGGACGACGACACCTACTTCTACAGCCAGGTGATCTTCAACAACGGCTACATTGAGGGCGGCGACGGCGGCGATCCGAAGGATCCAAACAAGCACATGCTGTCGATCTCCAAAGCGGTCGACGGAGCCTATGCCGACCAGACAATGTACTTCCCGTTCGAGCTGAAGGTGACCAAGCCGAGCACCGGCGTTACCGGTACCCCGATCTACCGCGCCTTTGTGGTCGAGGATCAGGGTTCGGGACTGGTAGTGGTGACATCCACGGCCAACTGCGCCTCGAGCATCTTGAAGAATGACACAACGTATGGGAACTACTGTGAAGTCACATCTGGCGCCATGGCCGCGACTGCCATCAACATCAGGCACGGCCAACAGATCGTCTTTACCGATCTGCACGTTGGCGCCACCTATGAGGCCGTCGAGCTCTATGATTCGAACTACAGCGCCGAGGGCCTACTGGTGGTAAACGGTGCAACAGCGGTTGGCATCAGCCCCGATATGGCGGGCGATGACCTAACTACCGGTGCGCAGATCATTGGGGCTGGCGAGAACAGCGCCTCCATCACTAACACCCGCCTATCAGCCCCGCCCGAGGGCATTAGCCTGAACGATTGGCCTTTTATCATCCTGATCGTTTTGGCCCTGGCAGGTGGCTCGGCCTATGTGTACACAACCGTTCGCCGTGGCAAGAAGAGCCACGCCTAAATCTGGGCAGCCGTCCGGACCGTGTTGGCAGGGTCAGCCTTGAGTCTTGATCCAAGCCAACGCGACTAACCGGCGCTGTTCTAGCCCTGGGGGCGCATCGCCTAGCGCGCCCCCAGGGCAACCCACCCGAGTTGGCCAAGCGAGAGAGAAAGGAGGTCAGAAGTGAACACAGCGCAGAAGGCAGGCAAGCGAGCCATATGGCTGGCCAATGGCCTAGTTGATGTCACCGTGGTGGTGATAGTGCTGGTACTTCTGGCCTTTGGCGGTTACGCCTTTTGGGACAGCCGGCAGGTAGTCATGGCCGCCGATGCCTCTCGTTACCAGGTCTACAAGCCAACCGGAGAAGGCAGCCAACTCTCGTTTGCCGAACTCCAAGCCATCAACCCCGATGTCTTCGCCTGGCTAACCGTCTACGGGACGCATATTGACTATCCCGTGGTGCAGGGCCCCAACAACACCAAGTACGTCTCGACCAACGCGGAAGGACGCTACTCACTCAGCGGCGCTATCTTCTTGGACGCTTACCAGAAACGAGACTTCACGTCCTTCCCGTCTATTCTGTATGGCCACCACATGGAGCAAGCGGCCATGCTTGGCGAAGAAGGACTGTTCGCTGACAAGGCCTACTTCGAGGCCAGGCGCTACGGCATGTTGTACTTCGACGGCAAAGAGCACGGACTTGAGTTCTTCGCCTTTGTCCACGCCGACGCCTATGACCGGAAAGTCTTCAGGACTTCCATTAGCCGATCCGAGGATCGTGAAGCCTTCCTGACCATGATCAATGACATCGCCACGCATACCCGCGATGTGGACGTCGGCCCTGATGACCGGGTGGTCTTGCTGTCGACCTGTTCGGACGGCACAACCAACGGCCGGGACATTCTGGCGGCCCGGATATCTGATGAAGTCTTTGCCGACCCGTTCGCCACCGGACCAGGTGACGACCAAGCCGAGGCGGGCCTTTCATCCTGGTGGTCGAACATGCCGCTCTGGGCCCGAGCCGGCCTGATTGCCGCGGCCATACTGGCTGCCCTAATACTGCTCTTGACCCTAAGACAGGCCAAGAACCGCCGCCAACAACGTCGCGCAAACAGCGAGGTGGAATCATGATTCAGACCATCCGGCGGCGCCAAATAGGCCGCCAATGGGCAAAACTAACCTGCGGCCTGCTGGGAGTGCTGCTGGCATCCGGCCTGGCCGGAGGCCTGCCGGCTTCCCTGGCCCAGGCCACCCAGCCCGGTGAGGTCACCTTGACGGTGAGCCAGGTATTCACCTTCAGCGCCGCGTCCCAGGGGGTCAACTCAGTCTTTGACTACCGCCTGGCACCGACGGCAGAAGACAACCCCATGCCGCAAACCAGCGATCCGGGGGGCTTCACTTTCACCATTGACGGCACGGCTGATGTGCCAGTGGGCCCACTGACTTTTACCCGGCCTGGTATCTACACCTACGAACTGACCAACACCACCCCACCAAGAGACGGCTACGCCGTTGACGACGAGGTCTACACCCTCAGCATCTATGTCGAGGCTGATTTGACAACAACGATTGGCGTGGTGGCGCTCAAACGCGACAACACTAAAGCCATGGAGCTGTTGTTCGAGCACTCCTACATCACCGACAATCCCGATGTCGTTCCATCTCCTAGTCCCTCTGTGGGGCCCGGCCCCACCGGTCAGCCCAACGGCCCCCCTGGAACTAACGGCCAGGCCAACGCCAACCCTGGGGCCAATGGTCTGGAATCAACTGCGGGCAACCTTCCCTTCACCGGCGCCGATGTCCTAGTGCTGGCCCTAGCTGCCCTGGTCACGTTGCTGGCCGGCTGGCTGGCACTGCTAGCCAGACGCAACCGCCGCGACGAGCCCCAAGAAAGCATCTGATACCGCCATCCCGGCAATTGTGGGATCTCACCAATTTGGTGGGCACCAACTTTGCGGTGACCAGCAGGGACGCCGGTGCACCTGCGGTCATATGGTGGTCCGGTCCAACAAGACGACCGCGCAAAGAGGCCCCATGAGCTCGCAACCTACCACCAGCGACCCGCGACCGCAGGTCTTGGCGGATCTTGTCCTGGCCACAAACCGGATAGCCGGCCATACCCGTATCCGCCATAGCGCCCTGGTCGTAGCCGGCGCCGCCTGGGTGGCGGTGCTGGGGCAGATCACCATCCCCTTGCCCTTTTCGCCGGTGCCGCTTTCGCTGGGCAGCTTCGCGGTCCTGACTGCCGGCGCCGCCCTTGGAGCCAAGCGAGCCCTGGCGTCGATGTTGCTGTTCCTGGCCGCCGGTCTGGCCGGGGCGCCGGTCTTCGCTGGCGGCGGGCATGGTGCGGTGCCGACTTTGGGCTACGCCGTTGGCTACATCGCGGCCGCAACCCTGGTTGGCCACCTGGCAGCGCGCCGGTCCGGGAGCCACCGCCTGGCGACCTTCGGCACCATGGTGCTAGGCGCCGGGATTATCCACCTTTGTGGGGTGCCGTACTTGGCCTGGTCGGCCGGCCTGTCTTTGGCCCAGGCCACCGCTCTGGGCCTGGCGCCATTTGTGTTGGCAGACATCATCAAGGCCGCCTTGGCCGCCGGCCTGCTCCCGGCCATCTGGACACTTCGCACCACCCACTGCCGGCGCCATTGACCGGTCCCAAAGACGGCTGGTAAACGATTCCCGCCGGCTGCTCGGTGCTATTGACGTGCATAATTCACCAACCCCTAGACTTATGCACCGTGCTGCGATGGAACTGCTTGGACCAAATCCCTAAAAGCTTTGGTCCCTCTGTCACCTCGCTGGGCAACTACGACGGTATGCACTTGGGCCATCAGTATTTGATTGAGCAGGTGGTAGAGCGAGCCAGGGCAACCGGCCGGGCCAGCGCCGTCATTACCTTTGACCCGCATCCGGCCACGCTGCACCGGCCAGATGAGGCCTTGGTGCCGATCCAGTCGCTCCAAGACCGGCTCGAGGCCATGGGGGCCATGGGCCTCGACGCGGTTTGGGTCCAGCCCTACACCGAAGAATTCGCTGCCTTGACAGCCGCCCAATTCGTCCAGCAGTACCTGGTCGACGGCCTGCAGGCAACCGAAGTGGTGGTAGGCCACGACGTCCGTTTCGGGGCCGGTAACCAGGGCAACCTCCAGACCATGCAAGCCCTAGGCCAAGAACTGGACTTCGCGGTCACTGCCATAGACGACCAAGGCGATAGGGAAGAGCGCACGGTCAGCCGGTTTTCGTCATCGGGCGTCAGAGCCTCGCTGGCGGCCGGCGACGTGGCCCACGCCGCCCAGATCTTGGGCCGTCCCCATCGCGTCACCGGCGAGGTGGTCTACGGCGACGGGCGTGGCCACACGCTCGGTTTTCCCACCGCCAACTTAGGCGGGGTCATGACCGGCACCGTTCCGGCCGATGCCGTCTACGCCGGCTGGCTAATACAGCTCGAGTTGCCGCCCGATGACGCCGACAAGGTGCTGCCGGCCGCCATTTCGGTTGGTACCAACCCGACGTTTGGCGGTCGCGAGCGGCGGGTCGAGGCCTTTGTGCCGGGCCGGATCGACCTGAAGCTATATGGCCAGCAAGTGGCGCTGGACTTCGTTGGCCGGTTGCGCCATACGCTTGAGTTTTCCACCACTACGGCCCTGGTCATGCAGATGCACGATGACGCCGCCGCCTCCCTGCGGTTCCTGGCCTTGGCCGGCCGCCAGGGCGGCTAGCCCACTCCTGGCGCGAGTCCGGGCTTTGTCAGCACGGCCTGACTTCAGCCAGTCCGAGGCTCAGCAGCACCCGAAAGGCGGCGAGTTAGTGGCTCAGCAGCAAGTCCGGCGGGCGATGGTTTCGATTTCAACTTTGGCGCCCAGAGGCAGCCCGGCGACTTCGACGGTTGACCGCGCCGGCAGCGTAGGGCCAGTGAAGCGCTTGGCGTAGACGGCATTGACCGTGGCGAAATCTGCCATGTCTTGGAGGAAGACCGTGGTCTTGACTACATCTGAGAGCGTCAGGCCGGCGGCAGCCAAGACGGCTTCGATGTTGGAGATAGTGCGCTCGGCCTGGTCCGCGACGTCTGGGCCAACAAGCTGGCCGGTGGCCGGGTCGACCCCAGTCTGCCCGGAGGCAAAGACAAACGGCCCCACCGCCACCGCCTGGGAGTAGGGCCCAATCGGGGCTGGGGCAGCGGCAGTGGAGTAGGACTGGAGAGCGGGGTGTTGTGACATGGCGGAACCTTTCGCGATCAACTGGGCGAGCCTAACCTAGGCGCCTTGGCTTCGGCTCTAACCGGTCTGGCCGCAAGTCTCGGTCATTCGACCGGTGGTGTCAAAGCCCCTGCCTTTTCATGCCAAGGCTCAACCTCGCGGTTTTGGGGGTGGTGACAAGGCTCGGGCTGGCGAGATGGGGGTGGTGTCAAGGCTCGGGCTGGCGAGATGGGGGTGGTGTCAAGGCTCGGAGTCGCGGAAAGTGAAAGGGACAGGCCGTGATTGGGACCATTGCCGCCGGTCGGCTAGACTTGGGCGCTGCCGTCCAACGGCCGCGGAGAGTTAGCCCGGGTGAACCAGCCCCGGCGCGCCGCGCAACGAGTACAGACTGAAGGAGTCCCCTTGCCGCTTGACCAGGCCACCAAGGCCAAAATCATTGAAGAATACGCCACTACCAAGGGCGACACGGGTTCGCCAGAAGTCCAGATTGCTCTGCTGACCCAGCGGATCAAGGACCTGACGGAGCATTTCAAGGTCCACCAACATGATCACCATTCGCGCCGCGGCCTGCTCCTGCTGGTAGGCCAACGCCGCCGGTTGCTGGGTTATTTGCAGCGCATCGATATTGAGCGCTACCGGAGCCTAATTGAGCGCCTCGGGCTGCGCCGCTGACCGGCTGGCAGTTTTCGCCGGCCAACAATTTCGAAGTAGGGGGGCCGCACGCGGTCCTCGGTAGTGGCTCACGGCACAGGTGCTGCCGGTGCGATCTGCGCCAGGCTGGACACCTGGTCAGCCGCCGTGGGCTTCCATCGAAGACCGCCAGGCTAGCCCCCACTGGATGCCGCATTAGCGGCGGGGCACGGGAGTGCCCAACGACACAGTGAGGAGGGAACCCGTGGAGGGTCCCGAAATTCAATTCAGCGAGGCCGTAATCGACAACGGCAAGTTTGGCACCAGGACGGTGCGTTTCGAAACCGGTCGCTTGGCCCGCCAGGCCGGCGGCGCCGTGGCGGCTTACCTTGACTCCGAGTCAATGCTGCTTTCGACCACCACCGCCGGCAAACACCCCAAAGAGCAATTCGACTTCTTCCCTTTGACAGTTGATGTCGAGGAACGGATGTACGCCGCCGGGCGCATCCCCGGCTCGTTTTTCCGCCGGGAGGGCCGGCCCACCACCGACGCCGTCCTAGCCTGCCGCCTAACCGACCGGCCGCTAAGGCCACTATTCGTCAAGGGTTTGCGTAACGAGGTCCAGGTGGTCATCACCGTTATGGCCCAACACCCCGAAGACGCCTATGACGTACTGGCTATCAACGCCGCGTCGCTGTCGACCCAGATCTCCGGCCTGCCCTTTTCCGGCCCGGTGGCCTCGATCAGGTTGGCCCTGATCGAAGGCGAGTGGGTCGCCTTCCCCCGGTGGGCGGAGCGCGCCAAAGCCGTCTTCGAGATGGTGGTGGCCGGCCGGGTGGTGGGCGATGACGTCGCCATCGCCATGATCGAAGCTGAGGCCGGCGACAACGCCTGGCGTCTGATCAAAGACGAAGGCGCCACAGCCCCAACCGAAGAAGTCGTGGCCGAGGGTCTCGAAGCCTCCAAACGCCACATTAAGGAACTCTGCCTGGCCCAACAGCGTCTAGCCGACGGCTGCGCCAAGGCCGTCAAAGACTTCCCACTCTTCCCCGACTACGCCGAGGATGCCTACCAGGCCACCGACAAACTGGTGCGGGACAAACTGGCCCAGGCCATCGCCATCGGCGACAAACAAGAACGCGAAACCCAGCTCGACGCCATCAAAGAACAGGCCATGACCGCACTGGATGCGGACTTCGCCGAGCGGGAGAAAGAAATCTCTGCGGCCGTCAGAGCCATCACCAAGGAGCTGGTGCGCGACCGCGTCCTGCGCGAAGGCATCCGCATTGACGGGCGCGGCCTGAAAGACATCCGCACCCTCTCGGCCGAGGTTGAGGTACTGCCAAGGGTGCACGGCTCGGCCATCTTCGAGCGCGGCGAAACCCAGATCATGGGGGTCACCACGCTGAACATGCTGCGTATGGAGCAGCAGCTGGACACGCTCAGCCCGGTTGACACCAAGCGGTACATGCACAACTACAACTTCCCGCCCTACTCGACCGGCGAAACCGGCCGGGTCGGCAGCCCCAAGCGGCGCGAAATTGGCCACGGTGCCCTGGCCGAACGGGCCATGGTGCCGGTGCTGCCAGGTCGCGAGGAATTCCCCTATGCCATTCGTCAGGTCAGCGAGGCGTTGGGCTCAAACGGCTCGACCTCGATGGGCTCGGTTTGCGCCTCGACCTTGGCCCTGCTTAACGCCGGTGTGCCGCTGCGCGCTCCGGTCGCTGGCATCGCCATGGGCCTGATGAGCGACCAAGTGGACGGCGAAACCCGTTACGCCACTTTGACCGACATTCTTGGTGCCGAAGACGCCTTCGGTGACATGGATTTCAAGGTCGCTGGGACAACCGAATTCATCACAGCCATCCAGTTGGACACAAAACTTGACGGCATTCCGGCCAGCGTCCTGGCCGCGGCCTTGACCCAGGCCAAGGAGGCGCGCCTGCACATCCTGGCGGTGATGGCTGAGGCCATCGAGGGGCCGGATGAAATGAGCCCGTACGCTCCGCGTGTCATTTCGGTCAAGGTGCCGGTGGACAAGATTGGTGAGGTGATTGGGCCCAAGGGCAAGATGATCAACCAGATCCAGGATGAGACCGGCGCCGAAATCACCATCGAAGATGACGGCACGGTTTACATTGGCGCCACTGATGGGCCCTCGGCTGAGGCCGCCCGCGCCCAGATCAACGCCATTGCTAACCCGCAAATGCCCGAAATTGGTGAGCGCTTTGTCGGCACTGTGGTCAAGACCACCACTTTTGGTGCTTTCATTTCGCTAACCCCGGGCAAGGACGGGTTGCTGCACATTTCGCAGATCCGCCGCCTGGTCGGTGGGCGCCGGATCGACAGTGTCGAAGACGTGGTTCAGGTGGGCCAAAAGGTCCAAGTCGAGGTGGCGGAGATCGATCCGCGCGGCAAGCTGTCGTTGCATGCCGTAGTAGAGGGCGAAGCGGCCGATGCCGGCGGCTCAGGTGGCGGGGACTCGCGCCCGCCGCGTGGCTCCGGTGATAGGGACCGAGGCGATCGAGATCGCGGTGATCGGGACCGCGGTGACCGGGATCGTGGGGATAGAGAGGGTCGGCAGCGGCGCGAACGGCGGCGTCACCACCATCACAACCAGGATGAAAACCGGTAGGCCTTGAGGCTAGAGCTACCACGAGCCGTGTTTCACGCGCTGGGCGCAGGGCGCCTACCAGCGAAGACGCGGCAGGCAGAGGCTGGTCTGGGTTCATGGGGCGCGTTATCTAGCGCGCCCCAAGGACCGGGGTCGCCGCAGGCTAGCACCCTAGACAGCGGCGTTCGCATCCTGACTGAAGCCATGCCAACGGCTCATTCGGTCTCAATCGGTTTGTGGGTGCCGGTCGGTTCGCGCGACGAAGCCTCCGACACTCTGGGCGCCACCCACTTCCTAGAGCATCTGCTGTTCAAGGGCACAAAGACACTGACTGCGGTTGACATTGCCGAATCCTTTGACCGGGTGGGCGGCGAGGCCAACGCTCTGACTGCGAAGGAGTACACCTGCTACCACGCCCGGTTGCTGGCCCGGGATTTGCCCATGGCGGTGCGGGTGCTGACTGAGATGCTGACCAGGGCGGCGCTGGCCCAGGCTGATTTCGAAACCGAACGCAGTGTCATCCTCGAAGAACTGGCCATGGCGGCCGACGACCCGGTTGACGTGGCTGGCGAGGCCTTCGCGGCAGCCGTCTTTGGTGACAGCCCTTTGGCCCGGCCAATTGGCGGCACCCCTGAGACGATCAAGGCGCAAAGCCGCGACGGTGTCGAAGCCTATTACCGGCGTCACTACCGGCCAGACAATCTAGTGGGGACTGTGGCCGGTGCGGTTGAACATGCCGGGCTGATCAGCCTGCTCGAAGCCGGCCTAGACGCCGGTGGATGGTCCTTGGCAGCCAAGGGAGCGGCCAGCCCGGCTCCAAGGCGAGCTGACGGTCAAGGGCGAGAGCCGGAATCGGGCGAAGGTCGACGCGCCATCGCCAGGCCAACCGAACAGGCCCATGTCATTCTTGGCTGCCCGGGCCTGATGGTGAACGACCCGCGCCGCTACGTCCTGGCAGCCTTGGGCACGGTACTTGGCGGCGGCATGAGTTCGCGGCTGTTCCAGGAAATACGCGAGCGGCGGGGGCTGGCCTACTCGACCTATGCACTAACAGAACTGCATTCCGATGCCGGTGCCTTTGGCCTCTATGCCGGTTGCGCCCCGGCGGCAGTTGACCAGGTCAGCGAGCTGATGGCGTCGATCTGGGCCGACCTGGCCAAAAACGGCCCGCGCCAGGGCGAACTGGAACGGGCCAAGGGACAAATCTCCGGCGGCACAGTGTTAGCCCTGGAGGATCCGCAAGCCAGAATGAATCGCTTGGGCCTGGCCGAAACGGTCACTGGGCGCTGGCTGACGGTCGAAGAAGTGCTGGCCAAGATTGACGCCGTCACGGTCGATCAAGTCCGCGAGCTGGCCCAAGAGCTGGCCGCCCGGCCCCGCCAACACGTCATCGTGACCCCCGCCTGACTGACTTCTGGCTGGCGCGTAGGCTGGTTGGGTGAGCCAAATGATTCAGGTGGCAGTGATAGGCGCCCAAGGGCGTATGGGGCAAACGGTGGTAGAGGCGGTGCAAGGGGCCGGCGACATGGCCCTGACGCTGGGACTTGATGTGTCTGATGATCTGGCTCGCCTAGGTGACAGCCCCACCGAAGTGGCGGTGGACTTCACAGTGCCTGCGGTTACCGAAGCCAATGTTCACGCCCTAATTGACCTTGGTATCCACGCGGTGGTCGGGGCCTCGGGCTGGGACGAGGCGGCCGTTGCCCGGGTGGTTGATCACCTGGCTGCGGCACCGGGCGTAGGCGTGCTGATCGCGCCCAACTTTGCCATTGGCGCGGTACTGGCTATGCGTTTCGCCGCCCAGGCGGCGGCACACTTCGAATCGGCCGAGGTGATCGAGCTACATCACCCAAACAAGGTCGACGCTCCCAGTGGCACGGCCAGCAACACGGCTACAGGAATTGCCGCGGCCCGGTCCCAGGCCGGTTTGGGGCCAATGCCAGACGCCACCACCACGGCACTACCCGGCGCTCGCGGTGCCAGTGTCGAGTCCGTGCCGGTCCACTCGGTTAGGCTGCGCGGCCTGGTGGCGCATCAAGAAGTCCTGCTGGGCAACGCCGGTGAACTGCTGACGATCAGGCACGATTCGTTTGACCGGATCAGCTTCATGCCCGGTGTGCTGCTCGGGATCAGGTCGGTGCTAGACCGGCCCGGTTTGACCTTTGGACTGGACGCTCTGTTGTAGACCCAGTCCATGGCACTGCGACAGGCGCCTCTCAGCCCGCCAAGGTTTCAGGTAGCTGGCTGGTCCAACAGAGTTGACCAGCGGGCTTCGTCGACGTAATCGCGTTCGGGGGTTTTCCAGCTGCGTTCAGAGCCGTCGGCCCCGAACCCAACCTGTTTCAAGAAGCGTTGGCGAATGAAGTCGCCGGCGTAAACCCAGCAGCTCAACCGCTTGGCTTTGGCGGCGCGACCGGTGGCGGCGATGGCGTTGAGCAGCCTTGAACCGTGGCCGGCGCGCTGATGTTCCGGCAGGACGTAAAGTGCCACCAACTCGCAAAACCCTGGTCCGGCATCGGGATCAAAACAAGGCGCCAGCGCCGCAAAGCCAACCACCTTCTGGCTGGCGTCGGTGGCGACAAACACCGAGTAAGGCGACTCCGCCGTGTCCATGTTGATGGCCGCACCCCAGGTGGACGTGACTTCTTCGGTGTCTATGGCGCTGGCCAATGAGCCAAGCGTGGTGTCGTAGAGCTGGTGCCAGCAAGCACGCTGAATGGCGGCCAAGGCGGGGGCATCGAGGATCTGGGCCGGGCGCACTGAGACTGGCATGCGGTCAATTCTGCCCCAGGGTCTGGCCAGGAACCACTACCTGACCGCACCCGCCACGCCAGCCCTGCCACATGGGCCGATGCCGACAAAGCCGGCTGCAAAGCGCTAGGTTAGGTGCATGGCTGAAATTCCGAGGCCTTTTGGCGCCCTACTGACCGCCATGGTGACGCCGTTCAACGAGGACGGCTCCCTTGACGAGGCGGGCTTGCAGGCCCTTGCCCGCCACCTAGTCGACCTGGGTCATGACGGGATTGTGGTCAGCGGCACCACCGGCGAGTCGCCCACCACCACCGACGCCGAAAAGCAGCGCATCATCGAGCTGGCCAAGGAAGCTGTCGAGGGCCAGGCCCAGATTGTTGCCGGGGTTGGCACATTTGACACCGCCCACACAGTTGAGCTGGCCAAAGAGGCGGCCGATGCCGGTGCTGACGGCCTACTGGTTGTCTCGCCTTACTATTCGCGGCCATGCCAAGCGGGGATGATCCAGCACTTCCTGCGGGCGGCCGACGCCACCGAGCTACCGGTCATGGTCTACGACATTCCGATCCGCTCAGCCGTCCACCTTGACCCCGCCACGGTGCGCGAACTGGCAGGTCATGAGCAGATCGTGGCGGTCAAAGACGCCACCGGTGACCTGGCCCGAGCCTTTGGGTTGGGCGCTGTGACTGGTTTGGCTTGGTATTCCGGCGACGACAAGCTCAACTTGCCCTTCTTGGCCCAGGGCGCTGCCGGCATGGTTTCGGTAGTTGGCCAAGTGGTGGGCGACCGCTGGCGCAGCGTCATTGACGCCATTGACGCCGGCAATATCGACAAGGCACGCCAGGTCACGGCCCAGATCTGGCCAGTGGTCAACGCGATTTGCGGCGGTGGCCATGGGGTAACCATGGTCAAGGCGGCGCTGGAAATGGCTGGCTTGATCGAGCGGCGGACGGTGCGTTTGCCCTTGTTCGAGCCCACTGAAGTCGAAACTGGCCGGGTGCGTCAGTCGTTGATGGCGGCCCGGGTGTCAATCAAGCGATAGGACGCGAGTTTTGTCACACCATTTGCTGGGGCCGCCGGCCGCGCTGGCGCCCGGCTGTTTGCGGATCGTTCCATTGGGTGGATTGGGCGAGATTGGCCGCAATATGACGGCCTTTGAATTGGACGGCAAGCTGTTGGTGGTCGACTGCGGGGTGCTGTTTCCGGAGGAATCCCAGCCCGGGGTGGACCTGATCCTGCCGGATTTTGGGCCAATTCGAGACCGACTAGATGACGTCGTGGCAGTGGTGCTGACCCACGGGCATGAAGACCACATCGGGGCGGTGCCGTACCTGCTGCGACTAAAGCCGGATATTCCACTGGTCGGCTCGGCCTTGACCCTGGCTTTCACCGAGGCGAAGCTGGCCGAACACCGGATCCAACCCTTCTGCCTAACCGTGGATGACGGGTCGCGCGAGGAGCTTGGCCCGTTTACCTGCGAATTCATGGCGGTGACGCATTCGATTCCGGACGCGTTGGCACTTGTGATCGAAACGCCGGCGGGCCGGATACTGCACACTGGTGACTTCAAAATGGATCAGCTACCGCTTGATGGACGGGTGACTGACCTGCGCGCTTTTGCCCGCGCTGGCGATAGGGGGGTCGACCTACTAATGGTCGATTCGACCAACGCCGAGGTGCCCGGTTTTGTGCCAACCGAAATGGAAATCAACTCGGTGCTCGATTCGGTTTTCCGGGCAGCCGAGGGCCTGATCATCGCGGCCTGTTTCTCCTCCCACGTCCACCGGGTGCAGCAGGTGGTAGATGCGGCGGCGGCCCATTCGCGCAAGGTGGCCTTCGCTGGGCGATCAATGATGCGGAATATGACCATTGCCACCAACTTGGGTTATTTGACCTCGCCACCAGGCACAGTGGTCGATCTCAAAACAGCCGATTCGCTGCCCCGGGACGAGGTTGTCTTTGTCACCACCGGTTCGCAGGGCGAACCGATGGCGGCTCTGTCACGTATCGCCAATGGCGATCATAAGATCCACGTTGGTGACGGCGACACGGTGATCTTGGCTTCTTCGCTGATTCCTGGAAACGAGAACTCGGTCTACCGGGTCATCAACGGCTTGACTCGGCTGGGAGCCAAGGTGGTGCACAGCGGTAACGCGCGCGTCCACGTTTCCGGTCATGCCGCCACCGGTGAGTTGCTCTACCTATTCAACCTGGTCCAGCCCAAAGCGGTGATGCCGGTGCACGGCGAGGTTCGTCACCTCAAGGCCGCCGCCGCACACGCAATGGCCACCGGCGTGCCAGAAGATCACGTGATTATGGCTGAGGATGGCTTGGCCATAGACGTGGCCGATGGCGAGGCCCGGGTGGCGGGATTGCTCGACGTTGGTTTCGTCTACGTTGACGGCTCGTCGATCGGTGAGCTGACCGAGGTCGAGCTAAAGGACCGGCTGATCTTGGGCGATGAGGGTTTCATTACGGTGGTGGCCGTAGTTGACGCAGACGCGGCCACGGTGGTCAGCGAGCCAATCATCCAAGCCCGCGGCATTGCTGAATCAGATGAGGTTTTCGCAGAGGTTATCCCGGAAATCATTGCCGCCCTGGTGGACGCGATGCGGACTGGGGCGACCGACCCTCACGGCCTGCAGCAGGTCATCCGCAAAACCTTAGGCCGCTGGATTTCGAAGACCCTGCGCCGCCGCCCCATGATCATCCCCATGGTGGTCCAGGTCTAAGCCCCCACCTGTTTTACCTTGTCCGTCAGGTTGTCCGGGTGTCTTCCAGGGTGGATTCGAGCACCTTGGCACGCATCTCAGGCAGCATAAAGGCGGCCACCGCACCAATGGCGAAGGAACAGGCGAAGATAGTAAAGACCCAACCGGTGCCAACTCGGGTGAAAACCAGCGGCGAGATCAGCACAGCCAAAACCGAAGCGACCCGACCAAAGCCGGCCGCCCAACCAGCACCAGTGCCGCGCAGCACGGTGGGATAGACCTCGGGCGTGACGGCGTAAAGGGCACCCCAGGCCCCCAGGTTGAAGAAGCTCAGTGTCATGCCGGCTGCGATGATCCCCGCCGTCGTGTTGACCTGGGCGAAAAGTGCCGCGGCAGCGGCCGATCCAACCAGGTAGGTGGCCAGCGTTGCCCGCCGGCACCATTTCTCGATCAGAAACGCCGCCATGGCGTAACCGGGCAGTTGTGCCAGGGTGATGATCAGTGTGTATTGGAACGACTTGGTGATGGAGCCGAGGTCCTGATTCAAGATTGTCGGAAGCCAAATGAAGGCTCCGTAGTAGGAGAAGTTGACACAGAACCAAACCGTCCAAATGGCCGCGGTGCGCCGCGCCAGGCCACCTCTAAAGAGCTCGCTAATGGGCACCCGAACTGGGTCGTATTCACGGGCCGGATCAACCGGGGAGGGCTTACCATCGAGCTCACTGTCACCACCCCGGCTAGTTACCGGCTCCTGGGCTGGGGCAGTCTTGACGTTGGCGACGGCCTCGAATCTGGCCACCACCTGCTCGGCTTGGCCGTATTGGCCCTGCGCCTCTAAGAAGCGGACTGATTCCGGTAGTGTGCGGCGGACCACAACGGCGTAGAGCGCCGGCAGTGCGCCAAAGGCCAAGGCGACGCGCCAGCCAAGACTGCCGAAAACGCCATCGGGCGAAGCCACAAAGTAACCCAGCAGAGCGGCCCCGGTCCAGCCCACGGCCCAAAAGGCCTCGAGCCAAACGATCATCCGGCCGCGAATGCGCGGCGGGGAGAATTCAGAGACCAGGGTGGAGGCTACGGGCAGCTCGGCCCCCAGGCCCAAGCCAACTATCAGGCGCAAAATGATCAGCGCCGTGATACCCATGGCCAGGGCACTGGCGCCGGTGGCCAGGCCGTAAAGCACCATGGTCAGGGCGAAGACTTGGCGGCGGCCAATCCGATCTGCCAGCCAGCCACCCATCGAGGCGCCAATGGCCATGCCAACAAAGCCGGCGCAGGCCAGCCAGGACCCGGCAGTGATGCCGAGGAAAGTCGCTTTGAGGTCCCAATTGGCCGGCAGCGCCACCAGGATGAAACTGATCAGGCCAACGTCCATTGCATCCATGGCCCAACCCACGCCGGAGGCGCCCAACAAGCGGCCGTGCAGGCGGGTGAAGGGCAGGGCATCAAGCCTGGCAGAACGTGTTTGAGAGGACTGGGCCATAGTCGGTGGGCTCCTGTGCCGCGAGGCAAGTTGGCGTTGGGCGGCGCGGTTGGCGCCGGGGCCCAACCCTAGCGCAGTTGACCGGGTGGCGGGTCCGTCTTCGACTATCTGGGAGGTGGCGGTGGCACTACCTAGCACCGGGGCGTGGGTGTTGGACTGGAGTCGGTTTGGGGACAATACTGGCTGGTGGCGGCGTAGTCCACCGTTCTGCCTCCAAAGGCCGGGCCGTCGAGTTTTGGCTCGAAGGAAGCAGACATGAAGACGGAACTAGCCCCGGGTCCATCAGCTACAGCCAACGTTCGGCGCCGTTTTGGCCCGCTGACCAGGCCCATCATCTTGCTCGTGGCCGCGGCGATTGGGATTGGCGGCCTCAGTGCGGCGCAATCGTGGTCTTCGGGTCAGTCCGCCGCGGCTGATGAGCCAGGGCAAGCCGATATTTTGAATAGCACATTCGAGCTCGACGCGGGACCGAAGTATGCCCAGGACCCTGATTCCTTCTACACCGGCACCTTCCGGCTGATCGATTACATGGGGCAGCCGGTCGAGGGCGCACTGGATGACGGCTTCCACAAGCTGAGTTGTGTCCAGGACACAGTTGTCACCGTGGTGCAGATTTCGGTGACCGACGTGGTCGAACAGGGCAACGGCTTGTATACCTGCGAGATTCGCGGTGTGCTGCCGGGCTCCTACACCGTCCCGGTGGCGGGCTATGTCGAGTTCATGGGATTCTTCGACCGGGTGGGGTGGCCTCAGGACGCGGTCTTTACGAGCCCACCGGAGGTGGCTCGGGCGGTGTTGACGGTTTCGTCTGGTCATGTGCCACCTGATGGTTCGGCTACACATACGGCCACGGTGACGGTGACTGATGATGGTGGCGTTGGTGTGCCCGATGTCGCGGTGTCGTTTGTCGTTGATGGTGCGGCCCAGATTGTCGGCTCCGCGGCGGCGCCGCCAAATTCGCTGACGGTGGAGACTTCGGCTTCGGGTGTTGCTGAGGTTGCGATCACAGACGTCAGGGACGAATTGGTAAATGTGACCGCTAGTCTGCCACCCACCATTGGCGCCATCACTGTGGAAGGATCACCGGCCTGGGTAGCGTTTGTTAGCGAGCCCGTGTTTGACCAACTGTCCGTGCGGGTTTCGCCTGAACCGGTGGTGGCAAATGATAAGGACACGGTCACTGTAACGGTGACTTGGCTAGACGGCTGGGGTGAAGCAGTAAGTGGCAGGGGCGACCGTCTGGTGGCCACCGTTCCAGCGGAGGCCGAACGTTGGTGTGCGATTTCCAGTTTCACTGAGACCTCGACGCCAGGGGAGTACACGGCGACGATTGCCTGCGGCCGGCCTGGTAGCTACCAGGTCCAGGTTTACACCCGAGACAGCTCTAGTTCGCCCTCGAGCTCTTGGCTTAGGATCACCGATCTGACCGAACCGGATCCGAACGATGTGGCTGAATTCCAGCCATTGATGCCCGAGGGCGATGGCCCAACGCGGGTGGCCTACCAGGTTTCCCCCGGCAGTATCTTGGCTGATGGCGTCGATGAGGGTGTCATAACGGTGACAGCGTTCCATATCAACACCGGAGCGGCGCATAGTGGTATGGCAGACAGCTTCAGAGGCTTCCCGCCAGAGGAGTGGGCCGGGCAAACCGTGGTGTCCGAATTCGTTGAGACGGCCGAGGCTGGTGTGTACACAGCAACGGTCAAATCGACCGCTGCGGTTGACCAGGCAATTGATGTGTACGTCAATGTCCATGGTCCTTGGACCACCCGCGATGAGGCATATCGGATTGGCCACGTGGCGCTCCCGGACGTGAACTACATTGCCCATTTCGTGGCTTGTTGTGAACCACCTGAGGCGACTCGCGCGGTGTTGACGGCTTCATCTGGTGCGGTGCCACCTGATGGTTCGGCCACACATACGGCCACGGTGACGGTGACTGATGATGGTGGCGTTGGTGTGCCCGATGTCGCGGTGTCTTTCTCGGTTGATGGCATGGCTCGGATTGTTGGTTCGACCGCGACACCACCAAATTCGTTGACAGTAGTGACTTCGGCTTTGGGGATCGCTCAGATTGAGATCACGGACCTGAGGGCGGAATATGTCCAAGTAACGGCTAGTCTGCCACCCGACATTGGCGCCATCAATGTGGAGGGTTCTCCGGCCGGGGTGGCGTTTGTCAGCGAGCCGGAATGGATCAATGCGACTTTGTGGGTGACGCCCGATTGGTTGCGGCTGAATTCCAGCCTTGTCCCGCCGTACAACATCAGCCAAGAAGGCGTCATTAGGGTGAAGGCGGTTCATCACCCATCCGAGACGCCTTGGACGGGTGCGGCCAACAGCTTCAAGGCATTTGGCAGCCCCGCCCTCGAGTCGCGCACTATCATCTCCGCCTTTACCGAAGTTGAGCCTGGCACCTATGAGGCGACGGTCGCTGCCTACGACGGAGTCGATCAGCAGATCGAAGTCTATTTCCAACCATGGGGCACCACACCCGGCTACCGCGGTGACGGTGTCCGCATTACCACGCTGGAGGAACCAGATCTTAACGACGTGATTCACGTCAGGGACGGGCACGGGGACGGCATCATTGTGCCCGAAATGTCGGTCGAACCGTGCGCGGCTTTGTCGCCGCTACATCCGCAGGTGCTGTCTGACGGCCAGGATTGCCAGAGGGTCACGGTCGTGTTGAGGCAGGGCTTTGGCTACCCTAACGGCGAAGGTCCGCCCATTACCGGTTGGTTTTCTGAAGACGAGGACAGGAACCACTTTGACTATTCCGCCGGTCCCAATGTTGTTGTGTCGAATCCGGTTGAAGACCCGCCCGGGACCTACACCATGGAGGTCACTTCGACCACTGCTGGCGACAAGCAGCTGAACTTCTACTTCACCAAAGTCGATATCCCCGGTGGGCCTGTGATCACACTTCGCCCGCCACCGATCGCGTCGTTCGGCCCGGCTGTTTTTGACGTCGACGCGGCGCTGACGGTTTCGTCCGGCCAGATGCCAAGCGACGGTGTGGCTGTGCACACGGCTACGGTGACGGTAACTGATGCTTCCGGCGATGGGATCGCTGATGTCGCGGTGTCTTTCTCGGTTGATGGTTCGGCTCAGATTGTGGGTTCGGAAGCGACATCGCCCAACACCTTGACGGTAGCGACTTCGGCTTTGGGGATAGCGCGGGTTGACATCACGGACCTGACCGGAGAAGTAGTCAACGTGGCCGCGGCCTTGCCACCCGGCATCGGCTCTGTGCCCGTCGAAAACTCGCCCGCCCAAATTGAGTTTGTCGATTGCTGTGAACCGCCGGAAGTGGCAAGTTCCACCTTGAGAGTGTCGTCTGCACCGGTATATGCAAACGGTACGGACACGGCGACCATCACGCTGGCGGTGTTTGACACCTGGGGTGCGCCAATTAGTGGACTGGCTGACCGGTTGTTGGCTCGGTCGACGGGATACATGGAGGACTATGTCACGGTCTCAGATTTCGCTGAGACTGCGACATCGGGGGTGTACACCGCAACCGCCACGTCAACAATGCAGGGTTACGCCGACATCCTGGCCTTTTACCTGCCGGCGGGTCCGAGCACACCGACAAGCGAGTGGCAATGGCTGATGGTGCTGGCCGAGCCCAACCCAAACAGGACGGTGGATTTCTATATGCCTCACGGCGATTGGTGGCCCTCATGGTGGATCGAGCCATGCAGCCCCATTACCGTGTCTCATCCTGCCGTTTTGGCCGACGGCACGGATTGCTTCATAGTCAAGGCCGAAATAGGTGACCCGAGAGAGCCAGAATTCTTGTGGCCCAGGCTCGATGATGCCAGCACCTACTCGGCTGTTTCGACGCCCACAGGGGCCCAGATCGCCGAACCGGTCGAAACTTCGCCTGGTCGCTGGTCCATCGAAGTGACGGCGACAACCGCGGCGGATTACAGGCTCCAGTTCTACTACCAGTCCTATCCGTGGGCGACCTACCCATTGGTGGCTTCGTTTGTTCCGGTCGATTTGCCGCCGATGCTGTCGACTTTGCGGGTGTCTCCTGCTTCGATTCTGGCCGATGGGATCGACCAAGGTGTAATCACGGTGGAGTTGAAAGACCCAGAAACGGGCAATGGGCTGACCGGCTTGGCCGGAAACCTGGCCGGTTTCCCACAGTTTTCGTCCTTCGTAGTGGTTTCTGAATTTGTCGAAACCACAACCGCCGGAGTCTACACTGCATCAGTAGTCTCGACTCTTGGCATAAGTCAGCAGATCCTGGTCTTCTATAACCCATTGGGCCCGGTCACCGGACGTAATACAGGAATCAGGATCTTGGAATTGGCTACCCCGGAGCCAAATGACGTGGCTCATTTTGTGCCGACCTGGACCCCGATTGAGGTTACCAGTGCGACGCTGACAGTAACGCCAGGCGTGGTGGCCAATAACGGAATAGGCCGGCACGCGGCCACGGTGACGGTTATTGACCAGTTTGGTAGAGGTGCGCCCGATGTCGCGGTGTCGTTTGCGGTTGATGGTTCGGCTCAAATTGTCGGTTCGGAAGCGACATCGCCTAGCACCTTGACGGTAGCGACTTCGGCTTTGGGGATCGCGCAGGTTGAAATTACGGACCTGGCCGGAGAAACAGTCAACGTGACCGCGGCCTTGCCACCCGGCATCGGCTCTGTGCCCGTCGAAAACTCGCCTGCCCAAATTGAGTTTGTCGGATCCTCTGGACCGCTAGACCCGGCTCGGCTGACCTTGAGAGTGTCGTCAAGGCTGGTGGAAGACGATGGCATTGGCACGGCCACGATCACGGTGACGGCGTACGATGCCGCAGGTGGGCCGTTTAGTGGAATAGCCGACCGCTTAGATGCCACAACACAGGGAAGCTATGACTCCTTCCTGACGATATCTAGGTTCACCGAAACCTCGGCGCCTGGGGTTTACACGGCGACCGTGGCTTCGACCTTGCCAGGCAGTTACACAATTTGGGCTCGGTACGCTTGGGCGGATCCGAACATGTGGGGAGGCGGGCCACTGTGGATCACTGAGCTGGCCGAACCTAACCCAAACAATGTGGCCAGCTTCTACCACCCCCACGGCGATTGGTGGCCGTCTTGGTGGATTGAACCATGCACCCCGATTACTGTGTCCCATCCTGCTGTCCTGGCCGATGGTACGGATTGCTACATTGTCAGGGCCGAGATTGGTGACCCGAGAGAGCCAGAATTCCTGTGGCCCCGGCTCGATGATGCCAGCACCTACTCGGCTGTCTCGACGCCCGCAGGGGCCCAGATCGCCGAACCGGTCGAAACTTCGCCTGGTCGCTGGTCCATCGAGGTGACGTCAACAACAGCGGCGGATTACAGCCTTCGGTTCAACTACCGGTCCGATCCGTGGGCAACCTACCCATTGGCGGCTTCGTTTGTTCCAGTCGATCTACCACCCATGCTTTCGACTTTGCGGGTGTCTCCTGCTTCGATTCTGGCCGATGGAATCGATCAGGGTGTGATTACGGTGGAGTTGAAGGATCCAGAAACAGGGAACGGACTGATCGGTTTGGCCGGAAACCTGGCGGGTTTCTCGCAGTATTCGTCATCCGTAGTGGTTTCTGAATTTGTCGAAACCACAACCGCCGGAGTCTACGTTGCCACAGTGACCTCGACATCCGGTTTTGATTACCAGATGGCGGTCTTCTATAACCCATTGGGCCCGGTTACGGGACGTAATACTGGAATCAGGATCATGGAACTGGCTACCCCGGATCCAAATGACGTGGCTCATTTTGTGCCTACCTGGAGCCCGATTGAGGTCACCAGTGCGACGCTAACAACAACGCCTGGCGTGGTGGCCAATAATGGAATAGGCCGGCACGCGGCCACGGCGACTGTTACTGATCAATTTGGTAGAGGTGTGCCCGATGTCGCGGTCTCGTTTGCCGTTGATGGTGCGGCTCAGATTGTTGGTTCGACGGCGACGCCGCCCAATAATTTGACGGTGCTGACTTCGGCTTGGGGGATCGCTCAGGTTGAGATCACCGACCTGACCGAAGAGGTGGTCAACGTGTCCGCGGCCTTGCCACCCGCCATTGGCGCCGTGACGGTCGAGAACTCGCCCGCCCAGATCGAGTTTGGTGGGGCTGTAGACCCGGTGTCTTTGGGGTTGTCGTTGGCGGCTCCGGTGGAGGCGTCGTTGGTTCATGTTGAAGCCCAGGTGATCCGGGCGACTGTGGCCACCGTTGAGACGCCACCGGTTTTGACTGGTGGGGTTGATGTGGTGTTCACGGTGCCG
>WQXJ01000030.1 GCA_009784895.1 Micrococcales bacterium
CGGCGCCGGGCCGGTCTGCCACGATCGATCCGGTGACGCGGCTAATAATTGACCCTGCCCAGGGTTCGTAAGGTGCGGCGATGGAATGGGCAATGCCGGTGCCGCGGGTCTCGGTCAGGAACTGGGTCCTGAACGAGATCAAACCGCGGGCTGGGACTTTGAACTCCATACGGACCCAGCCGGATCCATGGTTGGCCACAGTTGCCATGCGGCCCTTGCGCGCCGCCATCAGCTGGGTGATTGTGCCCAAGTACTCTTCCGGGGCGTCAATCGTCATCGCCTCGATTGGCTCGCACAGCTGACCTTCAATCATTCGGGTGACGACATGGGGTTTGCCCACGGTCAACTCGAAACCCTCGCGCCGCATTTGCTCCACCAGCACCGCCAGGGCCAGCTCGCCACGGCCTTGGACCTCCCAAGCGTCGGGCCGGTCGGTTGGCAGCACCTTGATTGAAACGTTGCCAACCAACTCGCGTTCTAGCCGGTCTTTGACTTGCCTGGCGGTCAACTTGTGGCCCTTGGCCTGGCCGGCCAGCGGCGAGGTGTTGATGCCAATGGTCATGGCAATGGCCGGGTCGTCAATGGTGATGGGTTCGAGCGGACGCGGGTCGTCCGGGTCGGTTAGCGAATCGCCAATCATGATTTGCCCAATGCCGGCTACCGCCACAATGTCGCCTGGCCCGGCTTGGTCTGTCGGCACCCGGTCGAGGGCCTCGGTGGCCAGCAGTTCGCCTATCCTGACCGTTTGGCTGGTGCCATCGCCTTTGACCCAGGCAACGTTGGCGCCTTTTGCCAGCTGGCCACTGTAGATGCGTAGTAGGGCCAGCCGCCCCAAAAAGGGCGAGGCGTCGAGGTTGGTGACTTGGGCCTGGAGGTTGGCTTTAGGGTCATAGCTTGGTGCCGGGATGGTTTCGATTATGGTGGCGAACAAGGGCTCCAAATCCCGGGCGGCGGGCTGTTGGCCGTTGCCCGGGGCGGTCAGACAGGCACGGCCGGATTTGGCGTTGGTGTAGACAATGGGGAAATCAAGGACGGCGTCGAGGTCGAGCCCTGGATTGTCCTCGACTAGGTCGCTGGCAAGGGCCAGTAGCAGGTCGGTTGTTTCGTGGACCACTTCATCTGTGCGGGCATCGGAGCGGTCGACCTTGTTGACCACCACGATCACCGGCAAAGCCCTGGCCAAGGCCTTGCCCAGGACAAACCTGGTCTGGGGTAGTGGGCCCTCCGAGGCGTCGACCAGCAGCAAGACACCATCCACCATTGACAAGCCGCGTTCAACTTCGCCGCCAAAATCGGCGTGGCCAGGGGTGTCGACCACATTGATAGTGGTTTTGGTGCCGGCAGTGTCCTGGTAGTGCACCGTGGTGTTTTTGGCCAGGATGGTGATGCCCTTTTCCCTCTCCAGGTCGCCGCTGTCCAAGGCGCGCTCGGCGACATGCTGATGGGCGCCAAAGGCGCCGGTTTGCCACAACATGGCGTCGACCAAGGTGGTTTTGCCGTGGTCAACATGAGCCACAATGGCGATGTTGCGCAGGTCATGGCGCTCAGCGCGCTGCTGCATCGAAGAGCTCGTTTCTATTGGGTGCCCTGGTATTGGTCGTGGACCGGGCGCCCATCCTACCCGCAGCCATGGGGGATTGATCACCAGGCAAAGCCCGGTCCCAGCTCCAGCAGCTAGCTGGACCATCAGCACCAGTGGTTCAGACCATCGGGTGGTGTCGTTAGGCCAATACTCCCCATCGTGCGGCGTCGTTACGCCGTTTGACCGGTGCAGCCCGCCGCGTTGTCCCAGGTGTTCGAAGTAGTGCCAGCCCGCGAAACGGCGTAACGACACCACTCGATTCGCAATAACAATAGAACTGCCCCGCACGATGCAGGGCTGCGCGGGCCTGGCGCATCCCTGCCGCGCATCCCTGCCGCGTCGAATTGAACGAATACCAGGCTGGGAATTCTGACCGTCGTCCACAGGCCCTGTTGCTAAAGGCTTGATTTCGAGTCATTGTCGACCAATGAGTCCCAGACCGCTGCGCCGCCCTCCCGACTGGACTCCGGGGCCTGCCAGCCATCAAGCCGGAGTATTTACGTTTGCCCAGGCCTTGGCCGGTGGTATGAGCTCAAGCGAAGCCCAGTATCGCCTCAAAATCGGATGGTGGCGTCGAGTTGCCGGCCGGGGCTTGTCGCTGGCGAGCACCACAGTTACCGCCCTTCAAGATGCCTGGGCATTGCGCCTGACCTGGACCACTGCGGTTCTCTGGGGACCAAGCGCGCTGGCTTTGTGGCTCCCCGGCGCCCCATTGCCCAGCCAAACACATGTCAATGGTCAGTTGAAGGACAAGCGACGCGAGCAATACCGGCTAAGGGCACGGCGCCACCGCTACCGGCCTAATGAAGTCACTTGGGTTGGGGGACTTTGCTTGCAGACCCTCCCGGCAGCCTTCGTCGACACTATGCGGGTTCTCACCGAAGAGGCCCGCAGGCCCTTGTTCTCTTGGGTCCTGACTAGAGAGAAAATTAAAGCCCAGGACTTTGTCGGCGCAGTCGAGCTGCGGCGGGGAGCAACCGGGATTCGAAGCCTCAGCGACTACGTGGAAATGGCCATCTACAATCTGGCTTCAGAGGCAGAGCGTCGTCTAAAGGACCTCTTCGACCGCTACGGAATTGCCGGCTGGCAGGCCAATGCCACGATTCGCCTGGCGGATGGAACCCCCTTCAAAGCCGATTTCCTCTTTGCGGCCCGGAGACTGATCATTGAGGTCGACGGTTGGGCCTTCCACCGCGACCACGCCGTGTTCCAAGCCGATCATCGGCGCGACCTGTTACTTGGCGCGGCCGGATACCAAACCATCAGGTTGACTTGGGACCAGATTGTCAACCGTCCTGCGGAGACCATTCGGGCGATTCAACAGACTCTGGCGCAAGAACCAGTCTCCTGACCAGAACGGCGTGTCTTGCGTCCGGGACTGGGGATCGCGGGCGCTTGGGGGCCGGTCACCAACCCCTACAGGCGGCGGCGCAGCGACGCTTCGGCGCCGCCTACCGCTGCGACCACCCAAATGGTTAGTACCACTACGCTCCGGGTGGTGACGGAAAAGGCTTCCGGCATCACCCCGGCCCGCATCAGCTCCGCCATCGGCTCAATCGGCAGGAAGTGGTGAATAGTCTGGAGCCACCCAGGCAGGCGCTCTGCCGGGAAGGACACCGGCGAGAACATTAGGACCACGAAGGTCAGCAATTGGCCTATGACATTGGCTATTTGCGGGTGTAGCAGCACGGCGTAGGAATAACCCAGCGAGGTCGCCGTCAGCGCAACAACCAAGACCACCAGGATGATCCATGGCCTGGGCGAGATGCTGACGTGAAAGCGAGCCGCGCCGATGATCCAACCCAGCACTAGTCCGGGCAAAACCAGGGCCGTCCACATAGTTACCTCGGCCAGGACCAGGGCCGTCCGCGCCACCGGCCAGGTCTTCATCCAAGCCAGCGACCCGTTTTCCTTCATTTGCGAGACTGACTGGGAGGTCACGATCAGCGCCACCGTCAACAGAGCGGCGGTGCCGGCTCCGGTGGTCAGGTAGCGTGCGAAGAGTTCGGGCGGGTTGCCCACAAACATGCCCAGTCCCAGCACCAGCAGGACTGAGACGGCGATTTGGACCGCGAACAGTAGGGGAAACTGTGACGCATTTGACCTGACCCTCCACCGCACCAAAAGGGCCACGGACTGTCCCAAGCCGGCTGGTGCCACCGCCGTTTGTGCCGTGCTCATAATCTGCTCCCGTGATTGTCGCCGTTGTTGGCCGGCGCGCCGGCCAGGGCCAGGTAGGCCTGTTCCAGGTCAGCTGTCTGGGTTTGCTCAGCAATGGCCGCAGGTGACCCGGCCGTCACCACACGGCCATGGTCAACAATGACAACGTGGTCTACCGCCGTCTCGGCCTCACGGACGTTGTGGGTGGTCAACAGCACTGCCCCGCCCCGGTCCGCCAGCGCCCGGACTTCGCCCCAAAGCAGGCGGCGGCGGGCCGGGTCAACATCGTTGGTTGGTTCGTCGAAAACATGCAGCGCCGCTGGTGCCGCCGCAGTCATACAAAACGCTGTCAGCCGGTTGATCCCGCCCGAGGCTCTGGCAGAGGGTTTGTCAGCCCACTCGCCAATATCGAGGGTGGCGATTAGCTCGGCCGCTCGCGCCTGGGCCGCCGTCTTGGCCACGCCGCGCATTCTTGTCACCAACGTCACCGCCGTGCGTGGCGTCAAACCGTCTAGCGGGATATTGGCCTGGGCTTGGATGGCGGTCAATTGCCTGGCCCGGCTGGGTTGGGCAATGGCATCCACCCCCGCCAAGGTGATCGATCCGGCGTCAGGGCGGATCAGCCCAACTAACGCGTTGACCAAAGTGGTCTTGCCGGCTCCGTTGTGCCCCAGCAGCCCAACCACTTGACCAGGTCTGACAGTCAAATCGATGCCGTCGTTGGCCAAGACCCCATTCTTGCCGCGATATCGCTTGACCAGGCCCTTGATCTCAAGCACCGGGCAGCCCATCTCCATTGAATGCATACCGGTTAGTATACACCGAACGGTTAGACAGTCCAAGTGGTATGCTTTGGCAATGAAGAGAAAGCGCCAGACTGGATCCGGCTCAGCGCCGGAGGCTGGCTCTGAGCCCGCTCGGAGCCAAGGCCAGACCTCAGGTCCAGAAGAATCGAATGGCCCCTCTTCCCGCAGCCCCGGCCAAATAGGCGATCCAGGTGATCAAAGCGGCCAGGCAACCAACTCCGCTTCGAACGACGCCACGGAACTCGGCTCGGCCGCCCGAGCCCTGGGTGAAGCCGCTCGCGCCTTGACCTTAGCGCTGCGCGATTCGTTCCAAGACGCCTCGCCTCGCATCAACGAAGCGCTAACAGTCGGCCTGCGTGAAGCCGCCCAGTCGATAGATGGTGTCTCGCAAAAGGTCAAGACCAAATCAGAGTCCCAGCAGACCGGCAGCCGGGCCAGACGCAGCGAAAAGACCCGCGAAGATCTGCTGATGGCCGCCGCCGAGGTCATCACCGAAAAAGGCTATTCGGCCGCCTCGGTCGAGGATATTGCCGCCGCGGCCGGCTACACCAAAGGCGCCGTCTATACCCATTTCGCCACCAAGCGTGAATTGTTCGCCCAACTAGCCGTGGCCCACCTTGAGGCCAGCCAACCCCTGCCCGAACCAGGCACGCTGGCTGCGGAAATCGCCAAGTCCTTACGCCAGCAAACCGACCCCAGCTGTGTCCTGTTGACACTGGAAATCCTGGCCTTGGCCATTCGTGACGAAGAGTTTCGCCGGTTGATCGGATCGGTCTGGATCGACGCCCTGGAAATCGTGGCCGGTCAGGTAGCAGCCAACCGCGGTGCCAGGCAAGTCGAACAAGCCGACCGAGACACCGCCATCGGGCTGGTGGCACTAATCAACTTGGCCCGCGCGCTGGCCTTCCTGGCTGTTTCGGAAGAGGACCCGGAAGCCTCAATCGAGCTGACCACCCGCCTGGTCACCCGGCTGTTGGAGGGTTGATTGAGCCGCTGGTCGACCAAGCTAGGCCGGGTCGGTGCCGGTGCGGGCCAGCAGGGCTTTGACCCGGGCCAGGAGCTCTTCCAAGTGAAAGGGTTTGGTCACGTAGTCATCGGCCCCGGCGTCAAGGCCAACAACCAGGTCGACTTCATCCGCCCGGGCGGTCAAGATGAGGATGGGCGGTCCTGCACCCCTGCTTCGAAGGGCCCTGGCCACCTCCAGACCGTCCACGTCCGGCAGCCCCTGGTCCAGTATCACCAGCTCGGCTTCGACCGGCGCGCTTAGCACGGCCTGACCGGCGGCGTGCTGGGTAACCTCGTAGCCTTCGCGGATCAGCGCACGCGCCAGCGGCTCGGCAATCGCTGGGTCGTGTTCGGCTAGGACAATTCGCGCCATGAACAAATAGTAGGTTACTTGGCCCGGTTTGGCGGTGGCGGCTCGACTATCCGCTGGTGCCAGGGGCCGGGCGCTCGAGCCATTGCTGCAACCAGCCACGGGCCCGGTGGATGCGTGAGCGGACCGTGCCAAGCTTAAGGCCAAGAATCTGGGCAATCTCCTCATAGGAACAGCCCTCGATGGCCCGCAGAACGAACGGCTGACGGAACTGCTCGGGCAGGGCGGCTAGAGCGGTTGAGACTGCGGCGTCGAGGTGCCGGCTGACGTAGATGTCGAGCGGGTCCGATGCCGGGTCCTCGAGGAGTTCTTCAGCCTCACCAAGCGATTCGAACCTTAGGCGGGCCCGGCGCCGGGCCTGGTCTAGGAACAGGTTGGTGGTAATGCGATGCATCCAGCCTTCCAGCGAACCGGCGCCCTTGGCGTCAAGCGCTGTGATGACGCGAACAAAGGTCTCTTGGGTCAGATCCTCGGCGTCGAAGCGGTTGCCGGTCAGGTGGTAGGCATGGCGGTAAATTCGGGGTGAGTGGGTGGTAATCAGGGTGTCCAAATTGCCGGGGGCGGGCATCAGTTCTAGTCCTTAGAGCGCGAGGTAACTGGTGTCTTCCTTCGGAGTCAATAGCCTATTGAGCCTGGTGAGACCGCCTTACCAGAAGGGCAATAAGTGTGATCAACCTCACAATCCGGGCAGTGGTGCTACCTGGTTGCCGCTGCTGGTCACGTTGCCGGTTGTCATGCCCGGGACAGCGTTGGGCGCCAAACCGCCCGCCCGCGACACGACCGATCCCCGGGGCCAACTCACTCCAGGCGTCCGATAGCATCGAAGCGTGGCTGAGGGATCGGTCGACTACGTCGCCAACTGGGTATTCGCGGAGGACTTTGTGCCGGAGCCGCCGGCTTTGGTTAGCGCCAGGGCCCGCGCCCGGGAGTTGGGCTGCCCGGCGCCGCTGCCTGGAGCGGCCGCTTTGCTGCGGGTTTTCGCCAGTGCGGTCGGAGCCCGCTCAGCCGTAGAAATCGGCACCTCGGCCGGGGTGGCAGCATTGCACCTGCTGGCGGTCATGCCCCCTGGCGCCATTGTCACATCGATCGACATTGAGGTTGAGCACCAGACTGCTGCCCGGGCGGCCCTGACGGACGCTGCGGTGCCGCTATCGCAGATGCGGCTGATCAACTCCCGGCCAGCGGAGGTCCTACCTCGCTTGGCCGATTCCGCCTACGACCTGGTACTGCTGGGCGGGGCCAAACGTGATTACACCGAGCGGCTGCCGGACGCATTGCGACTGCTGCGCACCGGTGGCGTGCTTTTCGTCGACGGGGCGTTGGCCGGCGGGCGGGTGCCTGACCCGGCTCGGCGTGACCCGGTGACAGTAGCGGTGCGTGAAGTGGCCCGTGAGCTGCGCAATCACGAAGAGCTAAGCGTGGCTTTGGCCTCGGCCGGGGACGGCGTGGTGATCGCGGTCAAACGCCCTCCAACCCACCGGCTTTAGTTCCACCAAGCACCGACGCTGATCAACACCCCGGCCAGGCCGGCTCCGGGCTCTGTCGCGGGCTCTGCCGGGCGGCTGGTGTCTGGCTCAGTTTCGTGTCGTTGGTGTTGTCAGGAGGCCGGATCGTTGCAGGCGGTGATGCGGTAGAGGCTGGCTGTGCCGCCTGAATCAACCAGCTCAAAGCCGCTAGTCAAGTTAAGGCCTTAGGTCATAGACGCGAAGGTGTCAACGTCGCGGAAGGTAACTGGGTCAAGATACAAGTAACGGGCCTCGATCTGGTCCAGGGCTTGGCAAACCTTCGGGTCGCTGGCAATCGAAGGTAAATGCTCCATTAGATAGCGCCGGGCTTGACCCCAGTTGCCGGTTAGATGCGGGAAGACAACCTGGCGGCCGGTTAGCGAGTAGATGTAGGCCGAACCGTTGGCCGGGTCGCCCAGCACTTTGCCCGTCCCTAGTTGCTGGTCCAGCCGGCGGATCATTTCCAGCTCAGCCCGGGTCAGCATTCGAGGTGAAGCCTCAGTTGACCAGCCGTAGCCGTATTGGCCGTAGCGCCCTGGTCGCAGTGCCATCGTCACGACCGAACTGGCCAGGCAAACCACCGTCAAGGCGGCCAAGCCAATCCGCCAGGCTTTGGCCCGGCCGGAAGCCGCGTTGTTGTTATGCCAAAGCTCGATCTCGCGGCGTTGGGGGTGGTTGGGCAGGAACCCGACCAGGCCCCAGCTGAATCGGGGCAGCAGCTTCGAGCCAACCCAAGCCAGGCCGATGGCGGCGATCGGGATGGCGATTAGACCCAATAGGGGACCAATCCGGGTGCGGTCGGAATACCACAAGCCGGTTAGCGGCGTCATCGGCCCAAAACCGGTAACGCAACCAACGTAAATGACCAGGGCGGAAAGGTAGCTCGCCACCAGCCAGCGCTGGCGGCGGCGAACCACCAGCAACACAGCCCCGCAAACCAAACCCAAAGACAGCCCCAACCCCGGCCCCACCTGGAACAACGAAGTCGAGTCACCCATGGCCAGAGCCAAGGCGGCCAGCGGGTTATCGCGGCTAGCCCAGCCGGGTCCAGAGACAAGCCGTTTGACCTCGGGCACGGCCAGCAGCAGGACAACAGCCAGAGCAAACAACGCCACTACCGCGGCCGAACAGACCACCGTGGCCAGTCGCCAACCGCGCCGCCAGCCGCGCAAAGCCAGCGTCCCCAGGATGTAGCCGGAAATAGGCCAGGCCAGCAGCCAATAGGAAAACACGCCAATTGGATGAGCCAGGCCCAGGCCGAGAGCAGCCACGCCCAGCACTAACAGGCGCCCAACCACCCCGCCCATCCGCAAAGTCACCAGCCGCGCCAGCTGCACCGACCAACCCAGCAGGGCCGGCAGCAACGCCACCGCCACCGAGTTAGGGATCAACCCAACCAGTGACAAGGGCTGGCCCTGCCCCACGGCCGCCAAGGCCACCCCAATCACCGCCAGGGTAAACCGCTTGGGGAAAAGCACCTGCATTAGGTAGGTCACGCCGACCACCCAAACAACCGAACCGCTGATCAGCTGCACTGCCAGCAGGGCCGGCCAAACCTGGCAGGCACTGGGCAGCAGGGCGGCCAGGGCGTGGACCGTCGAGGGGTAGTAGGCGCTAGTGGCCTCAGGTGAGTTCAGAACCCCGGCGTGAAGCGGCGAGGCATTGGCGCTGTCGGCAATGAACTGCACCAGATTGCCGTGAAAGACCACGTCCCAACCCTGCGGAATAGCGCCAAGGCCACCCATGCCGGTCAGGGCGCCAAGTCCAATCACCGCCATGGCCCCCAGGGCCACCAGGCCCACGATTCGCCACTGTCGCCAGGACCAGGCCGGCACCGCCCGCAACGGAGGTGCCGGGACGGCCCGCATTTGGCCCGCGGGCCCGGGCCGCATGGGACCGGCCGGGACGGCCTTGGCCGCCGCACCACCACCGGTGGCGGCTTCATCAACGCTGGGGAAAACTTTGAGCGGGAAAAACCAACCGACCAGGGCGGCCAGGGCGCAGGCCAGAGCGGTGGCCAGCAAGGCCGTCAACCAGCTCCAGCCGAGCCCAAGGATCGGCGCCACAACCGAGCCGCACCCAATCACCGCCAGGCTTAGCGCCGGGGCCATGGCCAGCAGCGACAGGCCGCGCAGCCCGGCCAGAAAAGCCACCGCGGCGCCGGGCAGCCAAAGCCAGACCCCCGCCACGGTCAGGGCCAGCAGGCCGGTCAGCCAGGCAGTCATGTCTGACTGGTTTTGCCCGATGCCGGCCCTTCGGTTTGGCCTTTTGGCGGCAGTAGACCGCGCGGTGGCGGCGCCTGGGCCAGGGTTAGCCGGCGGGCCAAGGCGGTCAGGTGGCGGTTTTGACGTTTGTCATGGAAGTAGCGGCCTGCCACGTAGCCAAAGAAGGCCACCAGCAGAACGTAGAGCAGCAGGTCGGCGCCGCGCCCAACCCCAATCCAGTTGGCCACCACGGTAGTGGCGTCGGGGAAAATCACCGCCGCCACCGCCAGCAAGGCGAAGGCCACCAAACCGAGGCGCCGTACGGCCTGATGGCGGGCGCCCTGGCCGCGCAGCAGCAAGCCGGCGGTCAAAACCACCAGCACAATCAGGGCGATCCGAATAACGTTCATACCTACCTCAGCAGCAGCTCAACCAGGATGTTGACCGAATTGAGCAATGACTGGCCCTTTGACTTGGCGTAGGGCGAATAGCTGATCTCGGTGGGGTATTCGCGGTAACTGGCTTTCATGGCCGCCAGCTGCTCGAGGACTTCGGTGGCGTGAGCCATACCGTTTTGGCGGATAGCCAGCTTGGCGGCGGTTGCACGGTTGAGCACTCGCAGGCCGTTGTGGGTGTCGGTCAGCTTTAGACCGACTGAGAGGTTTGTGTAAGCCACGGCCAGGCGCAAAACCAGCCGTTTGAGCCCGCCCATCTGCCCCTTGCCATCGACAAAACGCGAGCCCAGAACCGCGTCAAGGCCGCCGGCGCCATCGGGCGGGGCCTGCAAGACTCGGGTCATGGCGACGGCATCGGCAACCCGGTGTTGGCCGTCGGCATCAAAGGTGACCACTCGCTGAGTCAAATCATCGCCTAGCACGTAGGTAATGCCAGTTTGCAGAGCGGCCCCTTGACCCAGGTTGAAGGGATGGCGCAGCAGCCTGACGCCGCGGCTGGCAAAACCGGCGGCGATCTGGGCCGAATCGTCGTCTGAAGCGTCGTCGACCACGCAAACGTGGTCAAAAGCGGCGCAAAGATCCTCCAGCGTGGCGGCCAGCACCGGCGCTTCGTTGTAGACGGGCATGACCACCCAAGTGTCGTCAAACTCGGTTGCGGTCATGGGCATAAGACTAGAGCAGGCCGTGTGATGCGCCTGGAACTCTCCCAACGCACCACACGACCAGCTGGCCTTTGCTCGCCGCGTTTTTTTGGGTCCACTTGGCGCCGACCAAGCCAACACGGTACCTAGCTGGCGGCGGCGGCCAGGTCGACCAGCAACCGGACGCCAAAACCGGTGGCTCCTTGGTCGCTCAGCGCTGTAGAGGCACTGGCCCGGGCCGAAACCATATCGACGTGGGCCCAAGGGCCAATCCCAGCGAATTGGCGTAGGAAAAGCGCGGCCGTAATGGCACCGCCGCCGCGCGGTTTGGCCGGTAGTTGCAGGCAGTCGGCCAGCTGAGAGTCAAGTGATGGCAGGTAGTCCTCGACCAGCGGCAGGCGCCAAATAGCCTCGCCGGCGGATTCGGCGGCCTGCTCAAAGGCGCTGGCCAAGGCGTCGTCGTTGGCAAAAAGAGCCGAAGTCTGCTCGCCCAGTGCCAGCCTGGCCGCCCCGGTCAGCGTAGCCAGCGTGACGGTGGCATCGGCCGCCAAGGTGGCAGCGAAACCGAGCCCATCGGCTAGGACCAGCCGGCCCTCGGCATCGGTATCGGCCACTTCAACTGTGCGACCGCCGTAGGTTTTGATGACATCGCCAGGGCGGTAGGCGCCGGCGCCAAAGCCGTTCTCGGCCAGGGCCAACACTGCGGTCAAACGAACCGGTAGCTCTAACTGGGCGGCGGCCCAAACCGTGGCCAAGGCAGTGGCGGCGCCGGCGCAGTCAGTCGCCATAGTTGACATCGAGGCCCGCGGTTTGATGTCAAGCCCGCCGCTATCGAAGGTGATGCCTTTGCCCACTAGAACCAGGTGAAAGGGCTGTTTCAAAACTGGGCCAGCCGTGGCCGGTTGGTAGCGGGCCACCACCAATCGGGGCGTTCTATCTGCCCAGGGGGCATCTATGGCTCGGCCAGGGCGGCGGGCCTTGGCGATGCCGCGCAGTTGGGCCTGGCTTAGGCCGTGTCCTGGGCCAGTGCCACCGGCTCCTTCGCCAGCGTAGCCACCGGGGCCTTGACCGCCTCCGGCGCCACCACCAACCGCCAAGATGGCGCCAAAACCTTGGCTGGCCAGGTCATCTGGGTCCAGCACAGCGACGCTAATCGAGTCGGTCTGTGCCGCCAAGTCGCTAGCACAAGCGGCGAAACTGGCCGGGGTTTTAGTCGAGGCCGGCCAGTTGGTCAAGTCGCGAGCCAACATGGTGGCTTGGGCTCTGATTTGAGCTTGCCCGATGGCGCTGCGGTCGTGGCGGCCCAATAGCACCAGTTCGCCCAAACGGTCATCGGTAGAGGTCTGGCTGGCTTTGGCCCGGCGGTAGCCACCGAGCCAGAAGCCTTCGACCAAGGCAGCGGTCATCGATCGGTCGTCGGTGGCAATTGGCGTCACCACCGTGCCGTTCTTGGCCTCATTAGCCAAAGCCGCCCCGGCCCGCCGCAGGGCGGCTGGCGAACCGTCGCCCAGACCAACTAGGACCAGGCGGGGAGCCAAATCAGTCCAGGGCAACGCCTTGTCGCCAGCTGAGGCGTGCACTTGGGGTAAGTCCAAGGCCAAGGTCGAACCGGCACTGGCCTTGAGACTGCGGCGGCAGGCGACTTGGGCCAAGTCGACGCCGTAACGCAGGCCGGCATCGGCCGTACCCGGGCCCGGCTGGACGCCTTCGCCTTCTGGGTCGGGGCTAACTGGCACCGCCAAAACGGCGGCCTTTTTGGCCCGGATTTGGGCCGAGGTTAGAACATGACCCCGCACTACCCGGATTTGGGGGAGCAGCCGGGGCTTGGGAAAATCAGCTGGGAGGCTGTCGGTGGCCGGGCCGGGTAATTTGGTCTTTGCCCTGCTGGAGGGCGGCCTAGCGGCCAATGGCCTTGAGGGCCTCGCCCAGGTCTTCGGCCTCGGTCGGAGTCAGTTCAACGACCAGCCGGCCGCCACCTTCCAAAGGCACGCGCATGACAATGCCGCGGCCTTCCTTGACCACTTCCAGCGGCCCGTCACCGGTCCTCGGCTTCATCGCTGCCATGTGGCATTCCCCTTCCAGATTCTGTCCGGTCTGGTGATAAGTTTACCGCCTGGCCTGGCGTCTGGCCTAAAGCCGCCTGGGCGAGCCGGGTTTGACGTGCTCGTTCGCGGGCGGCGGCTAACTCGTCGTGGGCTGGCGCGGACTCCATTGACAAGTCCCAGCGGCCATCCACCAGTGCCCAAGTGGCCACGGCGGCCAGGGCCGCTAAGGCCGCTAACAGCCAGGTCATTTCGACGACATCCCGCCAGTTCGGGGCAAATGGGCGTTGGCTTCAATCGCCTCCAGGGCTTCTTCGGGGGTTTCAACCACTGTGAAATAGTCCAAATCGGCTTCGTCGATATTGCCCTGCCTGGCCACTGTGGCGCGCAGCCAGTCGATCAGGCCAGCCCAATAGTCCTGTCCCATCAGCACAATTGGGAAGCCAGAGATCTTCGCGGTCTGGACTAAGGTGAGAGATTCGAATAGCTCGTCCAGTGTGCCCATGCCGCCGGGGTAGACCACAAAGCCGTTGGCGTATTTGACAAACATGACCTTGCGGGCAAAGAAGTAGCGGAAGTCGACTCCTAAGTTGACATAGGGGTTCATGCCCAGTTCGGCGGGCAACTCGATTCCCAGACCAACACTTAGACCACCAGATTCCTGGGCTCCTCGGTTGGCGGCCTCCATGATGCCCGGGCCGCCGCCGGTGATAACGGCGTAGCCGGCTGAGGCTAGGAGCTGGCCCAGATGCCTGGCCGAGGTGTAGCCGCGCTGGTCAGGCCTGGTTCTGGCCGAGCCAAAAACCGAAATGGCACTACCAAGGTGGGCCAGTGCGTCAAAGGCTGTGATGAACTCTGACTGGATTCGCATTACCCGCCACGGGTCTGAATGCCGCCACGAATCGTCGGTGGATTCGGTCAGGAAGGCTTGGTCGGCGGTTTGGGTTGGCACCTCCCGCCCACGGTAGAAAACCGGGCCGGTGCGGTAGCCGCCGGGTGGTTCAGGTGGCAGATTCACAGGGTCAAGCCTAAACGACCGGCTCCAGGCCACCCGCCGCCACCGCTCAACGTGCCCACCGGCAACCGCAGGTTGAGTTTAGGCCAGAGAGGCCGGGGCGGCGCGCAGTTGTGGTCACGCGCCGTCTCTTGGGGCGATGCTCCGCGTCGCCAAAAGACCCATGCTCCTCGCGCCCAGCGCTCGTCAACATGCTCAATCGACTCGGTCAAGGACGCAAGCGTCCTGGCACTCGTCTCAGTCGCATGTGCCCGGAGCCAAACCCCGCCTACAACACCGAGCCGCCCCTCGGTTTCGCGAGTCCTGGGCCTGGCACGTCAGGCCGGGGCGTAGGGCGAGGTTAGGCGGTGAGCCAGGCGGCTAGGGCGGCGGTGACTGAGTCGATCTGGCTAATCGGGCAGGCCTCGTTGTCGGCGTGGGCCAAGGCTGGATCACCCGGGCCGTAGTTGACCGCCGGGATGCCCAAGGCGGTGAAGCGGGCCACATCGGTCCAGCCGTATTTGCCAATGGTCTCGCCGCCAACTAGGGCGACCAGTTCTTGGGCTACCGGGTGGTTCAGACCTGGCCTAGCGCCATTGGCTGAATCGGCCAGCGTCACCTCGAAGTCGTCAAACATTTCGGTCACCTGGGCCAGCGCCTGGTCAACCGTCTTATCCGGAGCAAAGCGGTAGTTGATGGCGACTGTGCAGGCATCGGGAATGACATTGCCGGCAATGCCACCTTTGATCATGACCGCGTTGAGCCCCTCAGGGAATTCCAGCCCATCGACCTCGACCCGAGCTGGGCGGTGGTCGATCAGCCGGTTGAGCACCGGTGCAATGCCGTGAATGGCGTTGACTCCCAGCCAGCCCCGGGCCGAATGTGCAGCTTTACCTTTGGCGGTGACGTTGATCCGAAGGGTGCCTTGGCAACCGCCTTCGATACGAGCTGAAGTCGGCTCAGTTAGGACCGCAAAATCGCCAGCCAACCAGTCCGGATGATTGGCGATGACCCGGGCCAGCCCCGAGCGGTCCATATCGACCTCTTCGTGGTCGTAGAAAACCCAAGTGACCTCGGTGCGCGGTTGGTCGATCCGGGCCGCCAAATAGGCCATGACCGCCAAACCGCCTTTCATATCAACTGAACCGCGGCCCCAAAGGTGAGGGCCGGCATCGGGCAAAACCCGGATGTCACCAGGCAAATTGTCCGCCACTGGCACTGTGTCGATGTGACCGGCTAAGACCACCCGGCCGGGAGCCGAGCCAAAAGTCCGGGCCACCAGCGTGTCGCCGTCGCGCAACAACTCGAGGTGAGGACAGGCGGCCAGGGCCTCGGCAATGGCGTCGCAAAGCGGGCCCTCATTGTCTGAGACCGACGGGGTGTTGACCATGGCCAGGGCCACCTGGGCCGGTTCGAGGGACAAATCCAGGGACATGGACCAAAGCATAGCTTTGGCGGCCCGGTCCGGCGGCTGGCTCGGCTGGCCGGTGTCCTCGAGTGCTGGCGGACAGTTTCCGCAGGCTGCCCGGCGCTGACGGAGCGCATCGGTGGCCAACCCCGTAGGCTAGGGCGTCATGACAGTCGGAGATTCGGGCATAACGGTTGGCGCCGGCCGCCGCGCCCACGGCCTAGGTTTGGCCACGGTGGCCGGGGCGCAAACCGTGTTGGAGGCCTGGTTTCCGGCACCGGCGCTGGGCCCTTTGGGTGCGGCCTGGGCCGCCGGTGAAAACACGGCCGGCGGCGGCGATGCCCCAGGTGCGGTTGGCGCAGCCGGCGCTACCAGCGGCAACGGCGCGGCCGGTGGCCCGGACCCCGGCCGGACACCGCCTAACGAGCCGACCGAACTGGTCCAGCTGGCCGGTGATGACCCGGCACCCGGCCAGATCCTGCCCGCCCAACTGGCTCAACTGGCCAGCGCCGACCCAGCCGCCTCGACCCGGCGGGTCGTGGTCGAAATCGAAATTGACCTCGACCGTCCCCCGGCCGACCCGGCTGACGCCTATCTGAGGCTGCATTTGCTCTCGCACCGCTTGGCCGAGCCCAACTCGATCAATCTGGACGGCATCTTTGGGGTGCTGCAAAACGTGGTTTGGACCTCAGCCGGGCCGTGTATTCCAGAGGAATTCGAGGCCACCCGCCTGGCTCTGAGCCTGCAAACGGGCCGGCCAGTCCAAGTTTGGGGCGTCGACAAGTTCCCGGCCATGACCAACTACGTCTTGCCGGCTGGGGTCCGCATCGCTGACGCCAGCCGGGTGCGCCTGGGCGCTCACTTGGCCCCTGGCACCACCGTGATGCATGAAGGGTTCATCAATTTCAATGCCGGCACGTTGGGCACGGCCATGATCGAGGGTCGGGTGTCGCAAGGTGTGGTGATTGAGGATGGCGCCGATATTGGCGGCGGCGCTTCGATTATGGGCACGCTTAGCGGCGGCGGCCAAGAACGCATTCGAATTGGCGCACGCTCGCTGCTGGGCGCCAACGCCGGGGTGGGGATCTCGCTGGGGCAGGACTGCGTGGTCGAGGCGGGGTTGTATTTGACTGCCGGCACCGAGGTCACCGTCATGGCCGATGCCGCCCCCCGGCTGGTCAAGGCCCGTGACCTTTCTGGGCAGTCGGGTCTGCTGTTCCGGCGGGATTCAGCCACGGGCCAGGTTCAAGCTTGGCCCCGGGCTAAGCCAACCGGTGAACTAAACGCCGCCCTGCATGACAACTGATGGCGGGGATGTCCGCTAGGCCAGACGTACAGCCCGGGGCTGGGTACCGCCGCCGCCCGGGTTTTGTCCTGGTCCTGGTTCTGGTAGCGGCGCTGGCCGTGGTGGGAGTCTTCTGGACGCTGAATTTGGGCGAGCCGCGCGGCCAAGGCTCCTTTAGGGCCATTTGCACGGCGGTAAGTGATGTCGGATCGGCCAGCTTGGAACCCGACCAGGCCGAAAACGCCGCCCTGATTTCGGCTGTCGGCCAAGCCCGGGGGATGGGGCCACGGGCGGTGACGATTGGCCTGGCCACGGCCATGCAGGAGTCAAAGTTGCGCAATTTGACTTATGGTGACCGTGATTCTCTGGGCCTGTTTCAACAGCGACCTTCACAGGGTTGGGGCAGCCGGGAGGAGGTCTTGAACCCGATCTACGCCTCAAATAGATTCTTCATGGCCCTATCCCACGTTGCCGGCTACGAGGACATGGCTGTCACCGAGGCCGCCCAGGCCGTTCAGCGCTCTGGTTTCCCCGAGGCCTACGCGGGTCACGAAGCCGCAGCCCGGTCTTGGGCCTCGGCCTTGAGCGGGCATTCGCCGGCCGCTTTGACCTGCGAATTGTGGCAGGCCACCGCGCCTGGCTCGGCCACCGAGTTGGCCCAAGTTCATTGGGACGAATGGCAAAGCGAAAACGCCCAGGTGGTTGAGAACACGGTCACCGTCACGGTGGCCGACCAAACCGCCGCCTGGGCCCAGGCCCAGTGGGCCGTGGCCAAGGCGGCCAGGCTGGGGGTCGAATCGGTCGAATTGGTGGACCAACGTTGGGACCGGTCCACCGCGCTGTGGCAACCAACCGAAGCCCCGCCCCTGCCCAACGGTCAGGTCGTTATCACCATGGCCACCTGACCAGCCCCAACACCGCGAGGCCGAAGTTCTGCACAAACTACCCCTGACCACCAGCTTCCCGCGACTCCAGGGTTTCGCACCACACCATCCACCGCGAGGCCGAGCCCTCGCACAAACCACCACTTGACCAGCCCCAACACCGCGAGCTCAAATGTCGCCTGAAAGGGTTGTGCGAAACCTCGATGTCGCGAGCCTGAGCGGTTGCCTGGCTGGTTGGTAGGTTTTCTGCCATGTACAAGTCGGGCATTGAGGCGAGGCGAGCATGAAGGGTTGGCGCGGCTGGGCCAGCGTCATCGCGGCGGCGGGTGCGGCCGCGGTTCTGGTCAAGCGGCTGATGGACGGTGAAACAAGCGTGCTGCTGGTGGTGATCGTGGCAGCGGCGTTGCTGGTCTTCGCCGCCCTAGTAGCGCTTGGTCTGCTGACAGCGGGCAAGACCACCCAGGGCCAGCTCGAAGGCACCGGCGCTTGGCGGCATCTGGTCCGCGGCTACCTCGGTACAGCCGTGGCCAAGCTGGACCCGGACGCCCCAGTTCTGATAGGGCTGGGCGACCAAGGCTTGGCCGTGTTTGACGGCTTAAAGGAATCTGAGGTGCCGGTCTGGCAGGTCGACTGGACTGAAATTGCGAGTATTGAGGCCGGCGAAGGTGAGCTGTCCGGCAGGGTTTATCCGGCTGTGGTCTTCAGCGGCGTCCAATGGCTGGTCGTGTTCTTGCCCCGAGCTCAGGGCCACAAAATGGCGCCGGCCGGCGCCGAGGAGCTCGCCAACTTGGTCGCCGAGTTCCAACTGGCCAGGCCGGACGCCCGGCGTTTGATGCAGCTGCGCCACGAAGCCGCCCATCAGGTCGAACCGGTTGGTGGGGAAACGACGATCGACACGGATGAGCACGAACCCGGCCTGACTGACGAAGACTTGGATGGGCTCGAAGATGAACTCAGAGCTCTTGGCCTGCGACTCGATGACTACTTCGAAACCCCCCACCCGGCTGTTGACCTGGACAGCGGGATCCCAATCCTGCTGAAGTGGCTGCGCCAGGCCCCGGTCAACTCCAAGATCGCCATCGCCACCACCTTGGGGCAAGTCACAGACCGTCCCGGCGTTTTCGAGGCTTTGATCGCCGAGTTCAAGAACCAGCCCTTTCCAGGCGGCGATGACGAAAGCCAGTTCCGCTTTCAGCTGGCCGGGGTCATCCTTGAGGCCTACGACGACCGGTGGTTCGCCCAGGTCGCAGAGCTGGCCCAAGACCGTCGCTATGGTCTTGACCGAGCCGGCCTGATCGCGGCCCTACAGGCCTCGCAACTCCCAGAGGCCGTCGAGGTGCTGATTTCTCAGCTCGATGACGAGGACGTCCAGATGGAAGCCATTGACGCCCTGTTGACAATTGACAGTCCGCAAGTCACCGCCAGCCTGGAGCTGGTGCTGGCAAATCCTGGGACCAGCCAGACGGTGCGCCGGGCTGCCCGCGAGGTGCTGGATAATCTGGCCAAGTGACACGGCCGGGTCGTTTTCACCCTGGCCCTTGGCCGGTCTATGCGGGGGACTCGACGCGGAGGCCAACCAGTTCTGCGGCCTCGGCCAGGCGACGGTCATAGGTGATCAGCCTGTCAGCGTTGCAGCGCAAAGCGCTGGCCAGGTGGATGGCGTCCAGGCTACGCAGGACGGGCGGGCCGATTCGCCCGGCGCTGCCAAGGATCTGGTCGTTGATTGGGACCCGGTGGAAACCGGCGGTGGCGTCCTCCACGCTGGCCCAGATATCTGGAACCGGCTGCTGGGCGGCGAATGAACGGATGGCTCGTTCGATTTCCACCCAGGCCAAAGCCGAGGTCACCAGGTGGTCGCCGTTCTCGGTGACGCGGTCGAGGCGCAGGATCAGGGCGGCGCTTTGGTCCTCGGTCCGTACCCGCTTGATCAGGGCGCTTGAGTCGAGGTAGTAGACAGTCACTAGATCCTGTCTTCCTTTAGATCATCCAGAATTTTGTTCAGCTGGCCGCCGTCATCGATTAGTCGTTCCGGGGGCGTGCGCCGGAAGGGCACTGCCGGAGGTTCGACACAATCCGGCAAGGGACTAGCCGAAGCCTTGCCGTTGAGTTTTTCGTCGACTGCCTGGGAGACGATGGAGGCCTGACTGCGACCAGTGCGACGCGCCTCCTCGCGCAGTTGCAGAGATAGCTCTGGAGTGAGTCTTAACGAGGTGGCCACTGGACTATGGTACCGCACTTGATGCAAGACTGACTCAGGGTAGAGGCAGCAGCAGAGGCACAGGCTCACCAGGCGATGTCGTTCCCGCTCCGGGGTTGAGCAATTGCCTGATCGTCGGCCTGTTCGCCGTTTCGCAGAATCGCGGTCGATGGTTGTTGCACCTGGCAGGTTGCCACCAAACGGCTGTTGCACCTGGCAGACTGCCGCCGATTGATTGTTGCGCTTGGCATGATTAGCTTCACGTCAACCTGGGGCTTTACCCAGACGGTTATGTCATCCGCAGCAGCAGAATCCGGTCAGTCTGCTCAGCGTCACAATCGACCGTGCCGATTGTGCGAGGTGTAGCAATGATCGCCCGTCGTTGTGCTAACTGTCACAATCAATACCCTTTGTCACGCCAAGTGTCGCAGCCGATCCAGGGAGGGGTTGGCTGGGCACGGTTCACCTCACCGTCGACCGCGACGGGGTTGAGGACTGGCCTGATCTAGCTGAGTGAAGCGGCCGGCTAGACGCCTTGCCAAACCGTGTCGAAGGGGGTGTGGCCAGAAACCCGGGCCACAATCCCGGCCGTGACCATCTCCTTGGCCTGGGCTACGGCCTGATGCACCGAAGCGCCCAGGGCTAGGTGGGCGGTGATAGCAGCGGCAAAGGTGCAACCAGCACCGGAGACCCGTTCCTGGCCAATCTTGGGCACCGAAAAGACTTCGATGGAGGGCTCAGAGCCGGGCACGGACTGAACCAACACGTCTACGGCATCGGGCCCGGGCAGGTCAATCCCGCCTTTGACGACTACCGCACTGGGCCCTTGCAGCAGGATGCGCCGGCCGGCCTCAGCCAAGTCATCGACGTTACGCAGCAAGTCCATCCCGGCCAGGGTCTGGGCCTCGAAATTGTTCGGCGTGACCACGGTGGCCAAGGGCAGGATCTTGGCTTTGAGGGCATTGTCAGTGTCCAAAGCGGCGCCAGGCTCCTGGCCTTTGCAGATCAACACCGGGTCAACCACCACATGGCGCCAAGCCTTCGAGGCCAGCGCCCCAGCCACGACGTCAATGGTGGCGGGTGTGCCCAGCATGCCGACTTTGACGGTGTCCAAGTCAAAGGCAGCGTTGGCGGCCTCGAACTGGTCGGCAATCACCCCAGGGTCGATTGGCACAAACCGGTGGGCCCAACCGGCCTTGGGATCGAAGGAGACAATGCAGGTGATTGTGCCCAGGCCATAGACGCCGAGCTGCTGGAAGGTCTTCAGGTCGACTTGGATGCCGGCGCCGCCTGTGGCCTCGGAGCCAGCAATAACATAGGCCTGTCTCATCTTGGCATGGTCCTTTTCTGCGCAGGGGTCAAAACAGCCTTGGCCCCATAATTCGGTTGATTGGGAGGCGCCGGGTTTCAGCGCTGCCGGGTGGCTTTGTAGTACTCGACCATGGCCTGGGATGAGGCATCAAGCCCGGCCAGGGCCTCGGCGTCACCTTTCAGCGCCGGGGTGACCTGGTTGGCCAAGGCTTTGCCCAGTTCAACGCCCCATTGGTCGAACGAGTCGATACCCCAAACGATGCCTTGGACAAAGGTGATGTGCTCGTACAAAGCGATCAGCTGGCCCATGACCTGTGGCGTCAAGGATGGCGCCATGATTGAGGTCGATGGCCGCCCGCCGGTGAAGACCCGGGCCGGCACCAGGGCTTCGGCCGTGCCTTCGGCCCGAACTTCCTCCGCCGTCTTTCCGAAGGCCAAGGCGGCAGTCTGTGCCACAAAGTTGGCCAGGAGCAGCTCGTGAACGTCCTGTTCGCCATCTTGCAGCGGCACCGCCGGGTTGGCAAAGGCAATGAAATCTGCTGGTACCAGCTGGGTGCCTTGATGGATTAGCTGGTAGAAGGCGTGCTGGCCGTTGGTGCCGGGCTCGCCCCAGTAGACCTCGCCGGTGGTGGTGGCAACTGGGCTGCCATCCCATTTGACCGATTTGCCATTTGATTCCATGGTCAGCTGCTGCAAGTAGGCCGGGAAGCGAGCCAAATGCTGGGAGTAAGGCAGCACGGCGTGGGTCCTGGCGTCCCAGAAGTTGACGTACATGACACCAAGTAGGCCCATCAGAACTGGCACGTTGGTCTCGAACGGCTCGTCTTTGAAGTGCTGGTCCATGGCGTGCAGCCCGGCCAGGAAGGACTTGAACACATCCGGTCCCAGGGCGACCGCCAAGACGGTGCCGATGGCGGAGCTAACCGAATAGCGTCCACCGACCCAGTCCCAGAAACCGAAGGCGTTGGCCGGATCAATACCGAAATCGGCCACCTTTTCTTGGGCCGTGGAGACGGCCACGAAGTGTTTGGCCACAGCTGCGGTGGCCGAATCTTTCGACGTCACCAGGTTGCGGGCCTGGAGCAGCTCCAGCAGCCAAGAGCGAGCCAAACGGGCGTTGGTTAGCGTTTCTAGGGTGGTGAAGGTCTTCGACGCGACAATAAACAGCGTGGTCTCGGGATCCAACGTGGCCAGGCAGTCGCCAATATCCGACGGGTCAACGTTGGAGACGAAATGTGCCTTGATGGGCCCGTGGAACTCAGCCAGAGCCTGGTAAACCATGGCCGGGCCCAGGTCGGAGCCACCAATGCCAATGTTGACCACATTGGCGATCGGTTTGCCGGTCACGCCCACCCAAGAACCGGAGCGGACCGCTTCAGCAAAGGCCAAGAATTTAGCCATTTCGCCTTGGACCGCGGTGTCAACGTTGAAACCGTCAAGCATTAGCGGCGGCATACCAGGAGGTCGCCGCAGGGCGGTGTGCAAGACCGAACGGTTTTCGGTCACGTTGATGACTTCGCCGCTGTACATCGCCTCGATCCGGCCGCGCAGTCCGACCGCCTCAGCCAAGTTGACTAACAGGCGAAGGGTTTGGGGTTGGATCAGGTTCTTCGACAGGTCGACCCGCAGGTCGCCGGCTGAATAGGTCAAATCGCCGGCCCGGGTCGGATTGGCCGCGAACCAGGCTCGCATGTCAATGCCACCGGTGGCGATTTCTTGGACGTGGTCACGCAACTGCTGCCAGGCTGGAGTGCTGGTCGGTTCTATTGGGCCGCTGGTCATGGCTGACACCTTAGCGCGCCTGGAGGCCACCGGCTGGGGTCAACTGCCCTAGGGCCGCCCACTGGGTAACAATTGAGCAAAGCTGCTTGCATCTGGCCCGGCGATCCTGTTACCTGTTCAAGGCCCCAAGCTGGGGTCCGATATGACTGACAGACACCCGATATGACTGACAGACAGGAGAGGACCAATCCTCATGGCAATATCGAATAAGGCCAAAGCCTCCTTGGCGCTGGTGACAGTAGCCTGCTTGGCGCTAAGCGCTTGCGGCGGATCAAAGCGCGATGAAGGCACTGCGGACAGCGGCGGAGGCGGGGGCGATCGCGCCGCCAATGCCAAGCAGATTCTGGCCGACGCCGGCGTGGCCACGCCCGTCGACATCAAGCTCCAGTACAACACCGATCACTACGGCGGTGCCTCAGACCGCGAATACGGCATGATCAAGAAACAGCTTGAGGATTCCGGGCTGTTCAAAGTTGACCTGCAATCCAACGAATGGGTCACCTACAACGAACAACGCATCACCGACTACCCGGTTTACCAGCTGGGATGGTTCCCTGATTACCCCGATCCGGACAACTACCTAACCCCGTTCTTCGAGCGCGAAAACTTCCTGGGCAACGGCTTTGTTGATGAGAAGGTAATTGACCTCTTGGCCCAGCAGCGCGTAGAGCAAGACGAAGCCACGCGGGCTGACCTGATTGTGCAGCTGCAAGATCAGCTGGCCATCGAAATGCCAACTATCCCGCTGCTGCAAGGTGCGCAACAGGCTGTCGTGGGCACGGATGTGACCGGTGTCCAAGAGACACTGGACGCTTCGTTCCAGTTCCGTTATTCCACCTTCCAAAAGGGCGGTGACCCAGCGGCCAAGGTGACCATCGGCACCACCGACCAGGTGACCAACTTGGACCCGGCCGGTTCATATGACAACGGCTCCTATTTGGTGCAGCTGAACGTCTATCCCTTTGTTATTGGTTTCCCGCAGCAAGACCCCAGGCCCACCCCAGACCTGGCCGAATCCTGTGATTTCTCCGATGATGGCGCGGCCTACACCTGCAAGATCAAGCCCGGCTTGAAGTGGGCCAACGGCCACACTCTCGACGCTGAAGACGTCAAGTTCTCCTATGACCGGCAAATGGCCATTGCCGACCCGAACGGGCCCAGCTCGCTGCTGGTTAACCTTGACTCGGTCGAAACGCCGGATCCGCTGACCGTTGTGTTCAAGTTGGTGGAGGCCAATGACGTGACGTTCCCGCAGATCCTGGCCTCGCCGGTGGGTCCAATTGTTGACAACGAGGTCTTTGACGCCAACGCGCTGACCCCGGCTGCCACAATTGTCGATGCGCAGGCCTTCTACGGTCCGTACTCGATCGCCACCTACAAGGAAAACGACCTGGTCGACTACGCCCCCAATGCTGATTACGTTGGCGTCCAGGGCAAAGCCCAAAACGGTGGCATCACCATGAAGTACTACAAGAAGTCTGAGAACATGCGGGTTGAGGTCGACAACGGCACCATTGACGTGGCCTGGCGCATGCTAACTGCCACCGACATTGCCACCTTGTCTGAGTCAGATAAGGTCAATGTGCTTGACGGCCCTGGTGGCGAGATTCGCTACATCGTTTTCAACTTTGACATCATGCCCGGCGACAACGACGACCAAAAGCGGGCCGTGCGCCAGGCGATGGCCTCGGTCATCGACCGCCAGCAACTGTCAACCGAGGTTTACCAGGACACCTACACGCCGCTGTGCTCGTTCGTGCCTGAGGGCCAGCTCGGCGCCAGCACCGCCGTTTGCGACAAGTGGGGCAAGTAGAGCGGTCCAGATAACTAGATAGCTAGGCGTCCGGCCGATGCCGTAGGGCTTGGTTTAGGACAAGCAGCCACAAGGCGCAGGGGCCGGGTAGGAATTCCTCCTACCCGGCCCTTGGCAGAGCGCTTCCAGACGCTCCGCCAAGGGCCAGCGCGGTGTTTGCTGGCCGCGTCTTCACGGCGGCCACTTCGCGGCCGCCGCGCGCGACACGCGGTATTGCGCCTTAGGGCGCTATACCAAGGGCCAGCGCGGTGTTTGCTGGCCGCGTCTTCACGGCGGCCACTTCGCGGCCGCCGCGTGCGACACGCGGTATTGCGCCTTAGGGCGCTATACCAAGGGCCAGCGCGGTGTTGTCTGGCCGCGTCTTCACGGCGGCCACTTCGCGGCCGCCGCGTGCGACACGGCGGCCTACCACTACGCTTGTCCCCCAGTGACAAAGACAAAACAGCGTTCATCAACCAGCGCACTGTTGCGCTATCTGGGCGTTCGCCTGGCGCTTCTGATCCCCACAGTGTTGATTCTGGTGACTGTTGTTTTCATGTTGATGAGGGTCACTGGCGACCCCATCACCGCCGCCCAGGGCGGCCGGCTGCCACCGGATGAGCTGGAGGCCCGCAAGGAGGCGGCCGGATACAACCGACCCATCTGGGTCCAATACTTCGACTACCTCGGTTCAATCCTGAGGGGCGACTTTGGCACCTCCTTCAAGGACGGCCGGCCAATATCGCAGGTCATTTTGACCAACGGGGCCGCCACTTTGGAATTGGTGATTTACGCCCTGATAGTGGCCTTGCTGGTCGGTATTCCGCTAGGTCGCCTGGCGGCCCGTTACCACGACCGTTTGCCAGATGTGACGATTAGGACCATTGCCGTTCTGGTCTACGCCGCCCCGGTCTTCTTTGTTGGACTGCTGCTGAAGCTGCTGTTTTCAACCTCGTTGGGCTGGTTGCCAGCCTCAGGTAGGGCTTCGACCGAAACGGTCTTGGCCTTGGACAAGCGAGGCTCGTCCAACATTATGATCATCGACGCGATCAGCTCTGGTCAGTGGGACTACATCCAAGACGTGCTCAAACACGCCGTGCTGCCCTCGTTTGCCTTAGGCCTGTTGACAGCCGGCGTGTTTATCCGGCTGGTCAGAATCAACCTGCTGGAAACGCTGAGAACTGACTATGTCACGGCCGCTAGGGCCCGCGGCGTGGTGGAGCGCCGGGTGGTGTCCAAACACGCTTTCCGCAATGCGCTCATTCCGGTGGTCACGGTCATGGGCATGGAAATCGCCTTGATGCTGGGCGGCGCCATTCTGACTGAGACCACTTTCGAATGGGACGGCCTGGGTTACCAGTTATCACAGTTCTTGCTGGCCCGGGACTTTGTCGCCGTCCAAGGCGTGGTCACCTTCATCGCCTTGATCATCGCTGCCGCCTCGTTCCTAATTGACGTGATCAACGCCCTGGTTGACCCGAGGGTGAGGTACTGATGGCAACTGAAGTGTCGACCCAGATGAACAAACGCCGGCGTATCCCGGGTCTAAAGCTGATCGCCTCAACCCATGGCCTCCAGCGCGTCATGCTGCTAATCGGCATTGCCCTGATCGCGGTCTTTTTGATCGCCGCGATTGGTGCCGATTTGCTGGCGCCCTATGCCTTCAACCAGACCCGCTTCATGGGCGAGGCCTTTGGTATGCAGCGCCCGCCTTCGGTTGACCACTGGTTTGGCACCACGGCCGGCCAGTTTGATGTCTTCAGCCGGGTTATCTACGGTGCTCGCACGGCCTTGGCCGTAGTACTGCTGGCCGTCATCCTTTCAACCCTGATTGGTGTGCCACTGGGAGTCTTTTCCGGCTATGTTGGCGGCTGGGTCGACCGGGTTCTAGTGCTGGTGACCGACGCCCTTTACGCTTTCCCGGCGCTGCTGTTGGCGATTATCGTTTCGATCGCCGTCTCCGGCGGCTCGTCTAGCGCAACTGGCGGTATCGCCTCGGCCTCGATTTCTATCACGGTCATCTTCATTCCGCAGTATTTCCGAGTGGTTCGCAACGCCACACTTTCAGCCAAATCGCTGCCCTACGTTGACGCCGCCGTGGTGGCCGGCGCCCGCCGCGGCCGGATCATGTTTGGCCACGTGCTGCCCAATGTCTCCCAGTCCATCCCGGTACTGGCCACGCTCAACGCCTCAGAATCGATTTTGACCCTGGCGGCCTTGGGGTTCTTGGGCTTTGGTATTGAACCGAACTCGGCGGCCGAATGGGGCCGCGACCTCAACCAGGCCGTAACCGAGGATCTAGCCAACGGCGTCTGGTGGACCGGGGTGTTCCCCGGCTTGGCGATAGTGCTGGTAGTAGTGGGCGTGACGTTGATAGGCGAGTCGCTCAACGACATTCTCAACCCGCTGCTGCGCACCCGCGGCGGCGCCACCACGGCTGACGAACGCGAGCTGGAGGCCGTAGTGCTCCAGGCAGCCGGCCAAGCGGCCGATGTCGCACCGTCACCGACTCAAGCCAGCCCCAGCTTTGGCGAGGGCGAAAGCCAGGGGAGTGGCGGCATCGGACAAGGCCAGGGGAGGCGAGATGACGCTACTTAAGGCCCAAGACCTAACCGTCTGCTTCCAAACCGACGGGCCGCCGGTGCAAGCGGTCAACCGGGTCAGCTTCGAGGTGGCCAAAGGCGAGATTCTGGCGATTGTGGGGGAGTCTGGTTCGGGCAAAACGGTCTCGTCCAGGGCCGTGGTCGACCTGCTACCTAAGACAGCCCGGGTTGAAGGCAACGCCCAACTCGATGACACCGAATTGATTGGCCTGGGGCGCGAGGCCATGCGCCAGGTGCGTGGGCGGCGTATCGCCATGATTTTCCAGGAGCCCTCGACCGCGCTGGACCCGGTGCGCACAGTTGGTTGGCAGATCGTCGAGGCGCTAACCGCCCACGGCGCGGTCAAAGGGCCAGCGGCCGCAGCCAAGGCGGTCGAGCTGCTCGACCTGGTTGGCATCCCCGACCCCAAGCAGCGGTTTTCGGCCTATCCGCATCAGCTGTCAGGTGGTCAAAAACAGCGGGTCATGATCGCTATGGCGATGTCTTGCGACCCTGAAGTCATCATCGCCGACGAACCAACCACGGCCCTAGATGTCACGGTTCAGGCCCAAATCTTGGATCTGCTGCATGACCTGCGTGACCGGTTGGGCACGGCCATCATCCTGATCACGCACAATATGGGCGTAGTGGCGGATATGGCTGACCGGGTGGCGGTGATGTTCCAAGGCGAAGTGGTCGAAACCGGCTCGGCCCAGCAGATCTTTACTTCGCCCACCCACCCCTACACCAAGTCATTGCTGGCGGCGGTGCCACATCTGGGCCGGCCGCGTCCGGTCTCAATGGAGCGAACCGAGCCGCCGCCGGTGGTACCTGAGCCGGTGCTCAAGGTCGAAGACCTGCGGGTGTTTTTCCCCGGGCGGATTGGCTCGCCGCCGGTCCACGCTATTGACGGTGTCTCGTTGGAGTTGTGCAAACACGAAATCCTGGCCTTGGTAGGCGAGTCCGGTTCCGGCAAAACCACACTGGGGCGCTGCGCCGTTGGCCTACTCGAGCCGACCAGCGGGTCGTTGGAGGTGCTTGGCCACGACTTGGCCCTGATTAGGGGCTCTGAGTTGCGGGCGCTGCGCCGGCGGGTTGGCTTTGTTTTCCAGGACCCAGCGGCTTCGCTAAACCCGCGACTGACGGTGGCTGGGTGTATCACCGAACCGCTGCGGGTGCACAAAGTTGCGTCCAGGGCGGCGCGCCTGGCCCGGGCCCATGAATTGCTCGATGCCGTCGAGTTGCCGCGCGCTTTCGCCTCGCGTTACCCCCATGAGCTCTCCGGTGGCCAGCGTCAACGGGTCTCGCTGGCCCGGGCCTTGGTTATGACGCCGGAGTTGGTCGTGGCAGACGAACCGACCTCGGCATTGGACGTTTCGGTCCAGGCCAAGGTGCTCGATGTTTTCGTCAACCTGCAGCACACCATGGGATTTGCTTGCCTTTTCATCACCCACGATCTGGCCGTGGTGGATTTGCTGGCAGACCGGATTGCGGTTATGCGCAGTGGCAAGTTGGTCGAGATTGGCGACCACGAGTCGGTCTTGCGCTCGCCGGTAGAGGACTACACCAAAGCACTGATCCAGGCCGTGCCGGTGCCTGACCCGGTGGCTCAGGCCCGGCGGCGCGACCAAAGGCGCGGCACGGCTAGCCGGAACGGCGCCAATTCATAACGGTCTTGCCTCGTTCCGGTAACAACTTGGTTAAGCTTGACCGTTTTGGGGCCGTTTTTTGGCCTTGGAGCAGGTCGGAGACCTTTTTGGGCCCTAGAGTATGTGACCGACAATCCTGGCGCCGGCACCTGGCACACCTAGTCTCGCCGGTCTAGGCGCCGGTCGACTACACCCAAGGGGGACAACCTTGATGATTCGCAAACGAGGCAAGGCAGCCGCGCTGGTCGCTTTCGCCGCAGCTAGCGCCTTGATGCTTGGCGCCTGCGGTGGCCCAGCCACAGATGATGCTGGCGGTGGTGGCGGCGGCGGTGGCGGCGGCGGTGGCGGCACCGTCACAGTGGGCTGGAACCAGCCGGTCTTCTCACTGAACTACGACTCCTCCAACGGTCACGCCAGTGCCAACCACCTGGTGACTTACATGACGCGAGCCAACTGGTCTTGGTATGACATTGACCTGAACCTGATCGAAAACCCGGACTTTGGCACTGTCACCAAAACCAGTGACGACCCCCTGACGGTCGAATACGCCATCACCTCTGAGGCCAAGTGGTCTGACGGCACGCCGGTAAGCGCCGTCGACATGCTGCTGAGATGGGGCGCTGTTTCGGGTCACCTCAACACCGTCGAAGTGGAGATGGATGAAGAGGGTGCTTTCACCGTGCCCGAGGGCGAGGTTTACTTTGACGCCGGCGATCCCAACGTCGGTCTGATCGAAGAAACCCCGGAGATTTCTGACGACGCCAAGACCATCACCACGGTCTATGCCAAGCCGTTCGCGGACTGGGAGTTCAACTTCATGGATACCGCACTGCCGAGCCACGTGGTGGGCAAGCGGGCGCTGGGCATTGAGGATCCAATTGAGGCGCGCGATGCCGTGGCCAAGGCCATCCAAGACAAAGACAAAGAAGCCCTGTCAAAGATTGCCCAGGTTTGGAACACCGATTTTGACATCACCGCCATGCCAAGTGGTGATGATGCCGAACTAGCCCTGTCCTGTGGCGCTTTCCTGATCAAGGACA
>WQXJ01000031.1 GCA_009784895.1 Micrococcales bacterium
CAACCGGCCCCTATCCGGGTCGTAGGTGATGGTCCGGTCAATTACGCGACTGGAGCGGAAATAGTCTTGCCCACGGTCAAAGGAGCGAGGGTCAACGCAGGACTGCAAGTCCTCAACATCAACGCCGGGATAACCGATAAAGGGCATCCTCCGATTGTCTCAAGGAACGGGGTGCCAAAGCCAATCGTTGCCTCCCGCCGTCCACCCTGGCCCTCCAGCCTGCCCCTTCACCCGCCCTTTCACCCGCCCTTTCATCCGCGAGGTTGAGCCTTGGCATTAGGGCCGGGGCGGGACCACCCCTCAGTTCAAAGAGGCGGCCTTGGAGTCACACCTCTCGTTCGCGAGGTTGAGCCTTGGCATGGTTACGCTATTGACCAGCTGATTTGCCGCGAGGTTGAGCTTTGGCAGCATCGGCGCTCCGGCCGCCTTGTCCAGTCAGGAAAAAAGCGGTGATCGAGCCGACTAGGGCGGCGGTCATTGGCAGGTACATAGCCTGGGACATCGCAGCAGCGAAGCCGTCAACCATGGCCGGGCTGGCCTTTAGCCCACCTGAATGACCGGCGGCGGCACTGGTGGGCAGGCCGTTGGCCATGAGCCGGGCGTTCATCAATGCGTTCATACAAGACGCCCCTAGGACTGAGCCCATTTGGCGGATGACGGCGTATACCCCTGAGCCCGTGCCGGCCTCGGTCCTGGACAGATTGTGGGTGGCGCTGACGGCCAGCGGGCTCCAAATACAGGCGTTGGCCACGCCCATGACGGCCGAGGGCACCAACATCCAGTAGACCGGCGAGGCTGGCGTCATGTAGGTCGACGTCCAGTACAGGCCCCCGGCCAGCAGCAACAAGCCGCTGCCGGCCACCCAGTTGGCGCCTATCCGTCCCACCACCTTGGCGCCGACAAACGGGGCCACTACCCCACCCAGCACCGCCGAGGGCAACATGAACAGGGCCGAATGAGCCGGCCCAAAACCCCGGGCCACCTGTAGGAAGTAGAGCATTGGCAAGGCCATACCGGCCACGGTGAAGCCCATGGCGCTGACCGCGCCGGTAGAAACGGCGAAGTCGCGGTCACGGAACAGTCGGAGCGGCACCAGCGGTGATTGGCGCCTGGTTTGCCAGTAGACAAAACCAGCCAGAATGGTCAGGCCGGCACCGACCAAATGCCAAATACCAACCGGCCCCCAAATCCGCCCCCAATGGTTCGATTCGCCCTCTTGAAGGCCAAAGACCACCAGGAAAAGACCCAGGCCGCTGATGACCAGGCCAAACCAGTCGAAACTGGGCCGCTTGGTCGGTAGCTTTGGTAAGAACTTGGCCGCCAGCAGCAGCCCGGCAATTCCCACTGGCACGTTCATCAAGAAGATGGCCTGCCAACCAAAGACGTCGACCACCAGACCACCCAGTGGCGGACCGACTAGTTGGGCCACCCCGGCTACCGAACCCCACAACCCCATCGCGGCGCCGCGCCTAGCTGGCGGAAAAATGCGCACAATCATGGCCTGGGTTTGTGGTGTCATCAAGGCGCCACCAAAACCCTGCAAGGCCCTGGCGGCGATCAAGAACTCGATCCCGCTGGCCAAACCGCACAGCAGCGAGGCCAGGGTAAACACCGCCATGCCGGCCATGAAGACCGGCTTTTGTCCAAACCGGTCACCCAGCCGTCCGGCGGCCAATAGCGGCACTGTCAGTGCCAGCAGATAAGCGCTTGTTACCCAGATAGTCCTGGTCAACGAGGCGTTCAGGCCCTGCTGGATGGAGGGATTGGCCACCGCCACAATAGTGGCGTCAAGCATCAGCATGAAAAAGCCGATCAGCATGGTCCACACCGCCGCCCACGGCCGCTTCACGGCCAGGCCTGACCCTGGTTCAACCTGATTCACGGCGCTCCTGTGCTCATTGGACTGGGCCATTATCAAGCCTGGCCAGTGGCCTTAGCAAATGAATGCCCACCCGGTCTAGCCAGCGCCGGCTAGTCGAGGTGTTTGTACCAAGCCAGCAGTTCAGCCTTGTCTTGAGGCGGCAGTTCAACCGCCCTGATGCCGCGGGTGGCGGCCTCCAGTCCTCTCAGTAATGCCAGGCAAGCCCCCGGGTCAAGTTGGCTGCGAATGCGTCCAAAAGCTTGACGGGCTCCAACCTCTCGGAGCGTTTCGGCATCTTCGATCCCAACGGCCTTCAATTGGCGGGCCGTCACCGCCCCGATCTCCGGCAACTTGGTCAAATCAGTCATGGCGACTCCTTCGCCCCGATCCTAGACCGGCCCAAGCTGGATGATGCCAGGCCCCAGACCCGCGCCGCTCCGACTGCGTTAGCCAAAGCGCTCGCTCGCGGCAAATGGGCTGGTCAGGGGCGCCCAGGGTGGTCGGATCACATAGGGCGCCATAGAACCAGGGCCCGCCGGTTGGTCACGGGCCTAGGTGGGGTGCCGGCCGGGCGCTGGCCGCGAGCCAGCGCGGTGGCATCCCCGCCCGGCGCCACGGCGAAAACCCGGTGGGCCAAAGCGGCCGCCGTTTGCAGCCGCTCAACTTCGCGGCGCAGTTCGTTGACCTCAATCCGCAGCGCCAAGATCCTGGCAATTCCAGCTAGGTTGATGCCCTCTTCGGTCGAGAGGCGTTGCACCTCGCGCAGCGTCTCAATATCCCCGGCGGTGTAGCGCCGGCCGCGGCCAGCTGTGCGCGAGGGCCGGACCAACCCCAGACGGTCGTATTGCCGCAGAGTCTGCGGGTGCATCCCACTCATCCGGGCGGCCGCGCCAATCGGAAAGAGCCGTTCACCCGGCGCCACGGTCAGGCGGATGTCGATCCGCATCTCGCCGTTCATTGGCCGGCCTGGCTCATCAGCTCGGCCCGCGGGTCAGTGCCCTTGGTCGCTTCGCGCAACTCTTCGACCGCCTTCTTGGCTGCACCTTTGAGCTTCTGCGGCACCGCCACTTCGACCTTGACCAGCAAGTCTCCTGTGCCTTTGGCTGTGGTAATGCCCTTGCCTTTGACTCGAAGGACTTTGCCCGATGCCGTCCCAGCAGGAACCTTCAAAGTCACCTTGGCGCCATCAAGGGTTGGCGCGTCAATCCGGGCCCCCAGAGCGGCCTCGTCAAAGCTGACCGGCAGCGTCAACCGCAGATTGTTGCCCTGAATCGAGAAAACAGGATGGGATGGCACTGTCACCGTGATGATCAGGTCGCCAGCCTCACCGCCATTGGGCGAGGACTGGCCTTTGGCTTTGAGCCTGATTTTCTGGCCGTCGCTCACCCCAGCCGGGATCCGCACGGTCATGGGCCGCCCATCCACGGTCAAGGACTGCGTCGAACCTTGGACCGCTTGGCGGAAGGGCAGCGTCACCGAAGCGGCCACATCTTTCCCGCGAACCGGCATCGGCCGTCCACCAAAGCCACCGCCAAAGCCACCACCGCCGGCCATACCGCCCAGCAAGTCTTCGAGGTTGATGCCTGCCCCGCCGCCGTTGGTGCTGAAACGCATCTGCCGGCCGCGCCCGCCAAACATGCCGCTGAGCATGTCCTCAAAACCGGCCGCGCCACCGCCTGGTCCAGCGGCAAAGCGAGCGCCGCCGCCAGCCATGGCTCTAACCGAGTCGTACTGCTGGCGCTGCTCCGGGTCGGACAGCACGGCATAAGCCTCACTGACCTCTTTGAAACGCTCCTCTGCCGCCTTGTCCCCGGGGTTAGTGTCCGGATGCAAGGTCCGGGCCAGTTTCCGGTAAGCCTTTTTGACGGCCGCCTGGTCAGCGTCTTTGGACACCCCAAGGGTTTTGTAGAAGTCCTTTTCGAACCAATCCTGACCAGCCACAGTTCACCTCACTCGGCGTCAGCCACGCCCACGCGGGCCGGGCGGAGCAGGCGCTCGCCCATCCGGTAGCCCGGCTGGAGCACCATCGAAATGGTGGGCCCGGTGGCTTCCGGGTCGATCTGGTGCATCAAAGCCTCGTGGATGGTCGGGTCAAACCGCTCGCCGACCGCGCCATAGCGCTCCAGGCCATATTGAGCCAAGGCTTCCTCCAGCTTGGTGGCAACGGCTCCAAACGGCCCGTCAAGACCAGCGGCCTGGCGGGCCGCTTCAATGTCATCTAGCACCGAGATCAGCGCCACCAGAACCTCAGCCAAGCCGTCTTGCCTGGCCAGGTCCCGGTCGCGCTCGACCCGCTTACGGTAGTTGGCGTATTCGGCGTTGATCCGCTGCAGATCCTCGGTCATAACCGCCAGCTCCTCGCGGGCAGCGATCAGTTCGGCGGCGGCTACGACCTCATCTTCTGCCGCTTTTTGGGTGGCCTCACCCGACAGGGCAGCGGCCGGGCTAAAGCTCGGCCCGCCGCTTTGGCGTTCGTCGACTACTTGAGGCCGAGCCTGGCCGCTGATCGGGTCAACTTTGCGCCTGTCCCGGATGACCGGTTTGGACTCGTCGTCCTGGCTGGGTGCGGCCGGTCGCCCGGCGGGGGGTTTTTCACCCGCGCCGCCACCTTTTTTTGGGCCTTTTGATCCCAAGGCGCTCATCTATCTACCCTTTGTCATCGTCGACGATCTCGGCATCAACAATGTCTTCCTCGGGCGCCTGGCTGCCACCGCCAGCCCCTTCGCCAGCTGTAGTGCCGGCATCGGCCTCCCGGTTCTGGTTGGCGTAAAGCAACTGGCCAATTTTCTGCGCTGTCTCAATTAGGGCGGTCTGTTTGGCGCTAATCTCAGCCATATCTTCGCCCTCCAGCGCCTTCTTTAGCTCGTCGCAGGCGCCTTGGACCTCTGATTTGAGCTCTTCCGGCAGCTTGTCGGAGTTGTCTTTGATCAGCGATTCGGTCTGGTACAGAGCCTGTTCGGCCGTATTGCGCGTCTCGGCCTCTTCGCGGCGTTGCTTGTCCTGTTCGGCGTGGGTCTCGGCATCTTTGACCATCCGGTCAATTTCATCCTTGGGCAGGGCCGAACCACCGGTGATAGTCATCGACTGCTCTTTGCCGGTGCCGCGATCCTTGGCCGAGACGTGGACAATGCCGTTGGCGTCAATGTCGAAGGTAACCTCGATTTGCGGAATGCCGCGTGGCGCCGGCGCAATTCCAGTCAACTCGAAAGTGCCCAGCGCCTTGTTGTCACGGGCGAATTGACGTTCGCCCTGATAGACCTGGATCAGCACTGAGGGTTGGTTGTCTTCCGCGGTGGAGAAGATCTCCGAGCGTTTTGTCGGAATGGCCGTGTTGCGCTCGATCAAAGTGGTCATAAAACCGCCCTTGGTCTCAATGCCCAGAGACAGCGGTGTCACATCAATCAGCAAAACGTCCTTGCGCTCGCCCAAAATGACGCCAGCCTGCAGGGCGGCGCCAATCGAGACAACCTCATCAGGGTTGACGCCCTTATTCGGCTCCCTGCCGCCGGTCAGCTCCTTGACCAGGTCAGTAACGGCTGGCATACGGGTCGAGCCACCAACCAAAATGATGTGGTCAATCTCATCTAGTTTGATCCCGGCATCAGCTATGACGGATTTGAACGGCTGGCGGGTGCGCTCCAGCAGATCCTTGGTCATGTCTTCGAACTGGGCCCGGGTCAGCTTGGTGTCGAGGTGAATAGGCCCGTTTTCTGACATCGAGAGGTATTGCAGCGAAATGGTGGTGGCCATAGCGGTTGACAGCTCTTTTTTGGCCTGTTCGGCTGCCTCTTTCAGGCGCTGCAGCGCGATCTTGTCCTTCGACAGGTCAACGCCATGACCCTTCTTGACCTCTGCCACCAGCCAGTCGACCACGCGCGTATCCCAGTCATCGCCGCCCAGTTTGTTGTCACCGGAGGTGGCGCGCACTTGGATGGTGGAAAAGCCGTCGTCTTCCTTGCCAACTTCCAACAGCGAGACGTCAAAGGTGCCGCCGCCCAGGTCAAAGACCAGGATCAGCTCGTCATGCTTTGACTTGTCAAGGCCGTAGGCCAGAGCCGCGGCGGTTGGTTCGTTGATGATGCGCTGGACCTTGAGACCGGCAATTTCTCCGGCTTCTTTGGTGGCTTGACGCTGAGCGTCATTGAAGTAGGCCGGCACGGTGACCACCGCATCGGTCACGGTCTCACCCAGGTAAGCCTCGGCATCGGCCTTCAATTTGCCCAAGACGCGGGCGGAGATTTCTTGGCTGGTGTACTTCTTGCCGTCGATCTCAACTGACCAGTCAGAGCCCATATGGCGTTTGACCGAGCTGATAGTGCGGTCAACGTTGGTGACAGCCTGGCGCTTGGCCACCTCGCCCACCAGGACTTCGCCCGATTTCGAAAACGCCACCACCGATGGTGTGGTGCGCTGACCTTCAGCGTTTGGGATGACGGTCGGTTCGCCGCCTTCAAGTGAGGCCACCACCGAGTTCGTGGTGCCTAGGTCAATGCCAACTGCTCGTCCCATTTGAGACTTCCTTTCGATCGCGTCTTGTCAAGGTGGTTCCTCGGTCGGTTGCCACCTTGAGCCAAACCGGCTCAAGTTTGCTCTTGTGTCTTCGGCTTGTCAAGTAACTTGAGTCGTGCAGGCTCAAGTTTGCGTTTGTCCGATGCCGCTGGGCTCGCCTTCCGCCGTGCCCCGGGACGTCATCGCTGCACAACGGTGACGCGGTGGACAGGCTCTGGACTGATCAGTGGCAATGATCCAGAACCGACCTGGCCCGCGTGAAAACGATCCAGTTTTGACCTCGAACGCCGGCCAACAATCCCAACCCTCTTAGGGGAGCGTGAAAACGGCACCACCGTTCCCGCCAGGCGCTTGGCCCAGCCTGGGGTGCTGATTAGGATTGGCTGCTGGTGCTCCAACCAGCGCCCAACGCCCGGCCGCGAACAATGTGCGGGACGGTGAGAGGAGAGACCCAGTGAGCCACGAGCCTGAATCAACCCCATTGGCGGCAAACAATTGGCGCAAGGCCATTGGCATGGCTGTGGTCGGTGCGGTCTTTGTTGGCCTGTTGGCCTTGGCCTTTCTTTGGCCCGGCAAGGTGGCCGAACCGCGCAATGTGCCTATGGCCATCACCGGCGATGACCCAAGACAAGTTGCCGCCGTCAGCCAGCAGATCGAAGACAAGGCCGAAGGTGCCGTCAAGTTGGTCGAGGTGGCTAGCCGCGACCAGGCCGTGGCCAAACTCGAAAGCCGTGAGGTTTTCGGGGCGCTGATCTTATCCGCTCCGGCACCAGAGGTGCTGACAGCCAGCGCCAATGGGTTGGCCAGCCGCATGGTGGCCGAGTTGGCCGGGGGAGTGGCCCAGGCCGCCATGGCCGCCGCGGCCCAGGCGGCACCCGAGGCCCCACCAGTCACGGTCGAGACCACCGACGTGGTGCCAGCTCACAGCACCAAATTCGATGTTGGCCAGCTGATCATGCCACTGGTGTTTGGCGGCGCCATTGGCGGCGTCTTGGTCAGCGCCGCTATCGCTGGCCGCGGACAACGACTGGCGGCCCTGGCGCTGCTGGCAGTTTTGGTTGGCTGCTTGGTCTACCTCATTCTGGGTCTCTGGTTCGACCTGCTGCCGGGCGGCTTCCTGCCGATCGCCGGCGCTCTGGCTTTGGCCATCTTCGCCACCGGCGCCTTCGTCGCCGGGTCCTATGCGCTGATTGGTGTCCCCGGGCTGGCCGGTGCCATCGTGATCACGCTGCTGGTGTCAAATCCAATCAGCGGTATGGCTGTGCCAACCAGCTTCCTGCCCCCACCCTGGGGCGCAATTGGCCAGGCCCTAACCATCGGTGCCGGTGGCTCTTTGGTCCGCGGCGCCGCCTACTTCAGAACCGGCCAGGTCTGCCTGACACCCCTGCTGGTTTTGCTGGCCTGGTCTGTACTGGGCGCCGCCGCCATCATGCTCAAGCGGCGCCAGCCGCTGGCCGCCTTGGCCAGTCCCTCGCTAATGCGACACTAAGGTCCAGCAACACTGCTTCGCGCCGACACCGAGGTTTGGCAGCCTCACACCGCGGCGACACCGAGGTTTGGTTGGCTCTGTCTGCACGGCGGTAATCTCGCAGACAAAAGTACTGCTCAACCCCTCTTTTGCAGCGACACCGAGGTTTGGCAGCCTCACACCGCGGTGACACCGAGGTTTGGTTGGCTCTGTCTGCCCGGGGGTAATCTCGCAGACAAAAGTACTGCTCAACCCCTCTTTTGCAGCGACACCGAGGCTAAGCACATTTGAATATGCGCCCGCATGTCCTTGAGGGTCAGTGGGCGTGTTCAACCAAAGCCGCAGCCAACGACTCCGCGCCCGGCGCAATCCCGTAAAACGACCAGCGCCCGCGCCTGGACCGGGTCAGTAGTCCTGCGTCAACCAACAGTCTCAGGTGATGAGAGACTGTGCCCTGAGACAGCCCGCTTGGTGGAACCAGCTCGCAGACGCAGGCCTCGCCGCTGGGCTGACTGGCAATGAACGAAACCAGCCAGACCCTGGTCGCGTCGCCCAAAGCGGCAAACCGCTGAGCCAAACTGGTGGCCTGGTCTTGGCCAAGACATGCCATTAGCGGGACACAGCAAGTCTGGCTGGCCTGGTCTCCAGGGACCGCCGAGTTGGTGCTCACAATTAGAATCATGCCAGACCAATTGACAAACGCCAATGTATTGGCGATACTCAATGCATTGACATTTTTCGATGCAAGGAGAATTGACCGATGCCGGACCTAAATCCCCTTCGTGGCGCTGTCCGCCAGCGCTATGCCCAGGCGGCCAAAGCCTTTGCCGGTGCCCGCGATGCCCAACCACTTGACCTTGACGCCGCCGCAGCTGCCACGGTCAGCGATTGTTGCGGTGGCGAGGTGGCCTCAACCAGCGACTGCTGTGGCGGCCAGACAACCCCAGTCAGTGACGCTGTCGGTGGCCAGACCGCGCCGGTCAGCGATTGTTGCGGTGGCAAGGTAACTTCAACCAGCGACTGTTGCGGTAGTGGCGCAACACCGAATCAGGACCAAGTATTTGGCCCGGCCCTTTATGCCGCTGGCGATCAAGGTCAAGTCGAAGGCCAAGTCCTGGCAACCTCCCTAGGTTGCGGCAATCCGGTGGCAGTAGCCGAGTTGCGTCCCGGAGAAACCGTGCTTGACCTGGGCTCCGGCGGCGGACTTGACGTTCTGCTTTCGGCCGGCCGGGTTGGTCCAACTGGCTTTGTCTACGGCCTGGATATGACCGACGAAATGCTCGAACTGGCGCGAGCCAACGCCGCTTCAGCCGGAGCCACCAACGTCAAGTTCCTCAAAGGCGCCATCGAGGCGATTCCTCTGCCCAATGCCTCCATCGACGTGGTCATTTCGAATTGCGTCATCAACCTGTCAACCGACAAGCCGGCCGTTTTCGCTGAGATTAGCCGTGTACTCAAGCCCGGCGGCCGGATCGGGCTGTCCGATGTAGTAGCCGAAGACCACCTTTCACCGGCCCAACGGGCCGAGCGGGGCACTTACGTCGGTTGCATCGCCGGCGCCTTGTCTGTCAGCGAGTACCGCGCGGCTCTGACGGCGGTCGGTTTGGCCGATGCCGAGCTCAGCTTCACCCATCAAGTCGCCGATGCCATGCACGCGGCCATCATCCGCGCCACCAAGCCGACCACCTAACCGCAGCCTTATGCCAAAGCTCAGTCTCGCGGCAAAGAGGCTGGTCAGGTGGGGTTGGAGAGGGACTCGAAGCGGAGGATGCGGTGCGCGGCGGCGGCTTCGGTTGGGTCATGGGTTACCCACAGGGCGGCTGTGGCCGAGGCCTCCAAGATGCCCATGACCTGATCGCGCAGGGACAGCCGCAGATCAGCGTCCAAAGAGGACAGCGGCTCGTCCAGCAACAGCAACCGGGGTGAGGGCGCCAAGGCCCGGGCCAACGCCACCCGTTGGGCCTGGCCGCCAGACAGCGTCTCGACCGAACGTTCAGCCAGGCCGGACAACCCAACCAGTTCGAGTAGCTCGGCCGCCTTGGCCTGCCGGGCCGGCCGCGGCATCCCGGTCATCTTCAGACCAAAGGCCACGTTTTGGCCCACATTGTGGTGGGCGAAGAGCTGGCCATCTTGAAACACCAGGCCAAAGCCGCGCCGGTGCACCGGCACCTGCGCCAAATCAGTTCCGTCCCACAACACCGCTCCAGCGGCCAGCGCCTCAAGACCGGCCACGGCCCGCAGCAAAGTCGATTTGCCACAGCCAGACGGCCCCACCAACGCCACCACCTCACCAGGGGCCACGCCCAAGTTGACGTCACTAACCGGCATCGTCCGGCCATAACGCACACCAACGCCGCGCAGCTCTAGGCCTTTCACCAGGCCACCTCCTGGCCTCCCGGGCGGCGCAGTTCCGCCAAGGCGACAACGCCGCAGGCGACCAACCCAAGCAAGACGGCCGCCGCCAACGCCGTGCCCAAGTTGTCCACGCCCGGGCGGCCCATCAGCCGGTAGATGGCGATAGGAAGTGTGGTTGATTCGGGCCGGACTAGGAAAGCGGTGGCACCAAACTCGCCCAGTGACACAGCCAGGGCGTAGGCGCTGGCCAAGGCGAAAGGCCGGGCCATGACGCGCAGATCGATGGCTGCGAAAACCCGGCGCGGCGAGGCGCCCAGAACTGCGGCGGCCTGGCGCTGGCGCGGATCAATAGCTCGCCTACCTGGTAACAGGACTCGCGTCACCAGGGGTAATGCCACCAACGCCTGAGCCAGAGGGATCAGCCAGAAGGAGGTTCGCAGGTCCAGTGGCCCCCTGTCCAGGGTGACGAACAGGCCAAAACCGACCGTCACCGCGGAGATACCGGCCGGCAGCATAAAGGCCGAATCGGCCAGGCCTTGAAGACGAGCCAGCCAGCGGTGGCGTGGCCGGCGCGACAGCACCACGGCCATGCAGCCGCCCACGCTCATGGCCACGATCAGGGCCAGGGCGGAAACGGCCAACGACCGGCCCAGGGTTTGCAGTGGCGTCACCTCCAGGCCGGGAACCGGTTGGCTGGCCAGGCGGGCATAGTTGCCAAGTCCCAGCCCGGTCGAGGTTCTCAGAGAGCGGGCCAGCAAAGCGGCCAAGGGTAGGAGGATAAAGACTGTGGCCACGGCGGTGGTGGCGGCGGCTAGCAGATCTCCGCTGCCAAGTCGGGGCCGATGCCGCGCCTGGGCTGGGCGCAGAGGTTCGGCCCTTTGGCGCGCTCGCCTGGCGCTGCCGCTCAACCACAAGGCCACGGCCACAATGACCAATTGGACCAGACTCAAAGCCGCGGCCGTGCGCAGGTCAAGCAACTGGGTGGTTTGGAGGTAGATCTCGGTTTCGACAGTGCCGTAGGCCGGGCCACCCAGGATCAGCACAGTGGCAAAGGCGGTGGCGGAAAACAAGAACACTAGCGCCGCGCCGGCGGCCACAGCTGGGGTCAGCTGTCTCAGTGTCACTGAGTAGAAAGCCCTGGCTGGCGAGGCCCCAAGCAGCCTGGCGGCCTGTTCTGGTTTCGGATCGAGCTTGGACCAAAACGAGCCCACCACCCTGACCATCAGGCCCAAGTTGAAGAAAACCAGGGCCGCCACTACAGCCGGAAACGAGCCGTCCAGGTGCAGCAGGCCGAGCGGACCATCGGCTGCGAAAACCATCCGAAAGGCCAAACCAACCACCACGGCAGGCAAAACAAACGGCACTGTCACCAGTAGCTTCACAGTTGACCGGCCGGGCCAGCGACGTAGGTAGAGGCACTTAGCCAGCGGTATTGACGCCACCGCGGCGATGACCGTGGCCAGCGTGGCTTGGCCAACTGTGCGACCTATCAAACGCCAAGTCCGGCCGGAGGAGGCCAGGTCTGCAAAAACTGACAAATCGAGTTGGCCCTGGTTGATCAGTCCCTTCGAGATCAGCATTGCCACAGGCCACAGCAGGAAAACCGTCACGAATGCGACCGGCACCGCGGCCAGCGCGACGGTACCGGGAACACTCAAAGCAGGGCGGGCAAAGCAAGGCCGGGACACGGAGATCAACTCAGGCAATCCTCCCCAGTACCCAAGGACTCAACGTGCCCCGACCTCGCACATGGTACTAACCCAAAGCCACTTCTATCCATTCCCTTGACCAAGCTTCTCGGTTTTGGCTGATTTCTACCGGGGTCAGGGCCCACGGTTTGGCGGCCGGTGCGGCGCACTTGGCCCAGCTAGATGGCAGGGCAATGCCCTCTTTGACCGGGTAGACCCACATCGATTCTGGCAGCGCCGCCTGGAATTCGTCTGAAAGCACAAAGTCAACCCAGGCCCTGGCACCGTCTGGGTTGGCCGCACCTTTGAGCACCCCGGCGTACTCGACTTGCCGAAAGCAGGTTTCAGGCAGGGCTGCTGTGGCTGGTTGGCTGGTCCCCTTGACTATCTCTGCCGGCGGGGAAGAGGCGTAGGAGAGCACCAGCGGCCGCTGGCCAGATGAGGACGGTCCAGAGAACTCGGTGTAGTAGGCCTCTTCCCAAGAACTGACAATCTTGACACCATTTCCGACCAGTTGGCGCCAGTAGTCCAACCAGCCGTCTTGGCCAAAGGCCGCCACTGTGGCCAGCATAAAGGCCATTCCGGGGGAGGAGCTGACCGGACTTGCAACCACTAGTTGGTCGCGGTAGGCCTCTTTGGTCAGGTCCTGCAGGCTGGCGGGCGGCGGCCGGTCAGAACCATAGGCCGCTTTGTCGTAGTTGATGCAAACATCGGCCGTGTCAAAGGCGGTCAACGACCCACTTTGGTCAACGGCGTAGCGGTCTTGTTCGCTGCCAGCGGCCGGCGAGGTGTAGGGGTCAAAGATGCCGGCCTCGATCGCCTTAGAAGCGAAGGTGTTGTCGATACCGGCCACCGCGTCTGCCACCGGGTTGTCCTTGGCCAAGATCAGCTGGCCGACCATTGTGCCGGCGTCTTCGGACTGAATAATCCGAAGGTCATAACCGGTTACCTGTTTGAATCTTTCCTTTAGTTCGCCAGATAGGGCGAATGAGGCGTGCGTGACAACTGTGACGGAGGAGTTAGCCTGGCTTTGGGGCCCAGCTTGTTCTGGGTTGGCTGGGCTGGCGGCGCAGCCAAACAAGGCGGCCGCGGTCACTGCCGCCACAATCGACGCGACCAAGGTTTTATTTCCGGCTGGCCAACAAGGTGGGCGCCTCGAGGAGAGTCTGGCTGACATGGTCCTCCTGTTCGTCAGGCTGATGCCACCACCGGGCACCGCGTCAGCCCGCCCAAAAAGGCGGCTATGACGGTGGAGAACTCGACTTCCTTCGCCGGCATTACCCGGTTCAGGTTCGAGGGTCTGCGCCCCTGGCGCACTCTCAGCCAAACGGACCGCTGGTCGGTCCGGTCAGCTCCCCTGTCGTAGCAGACACAGTCTAGCGCCCAGATTTCGGCCGGGACGCCATGACCTTCGCTACTGGACCAACAGTTAGGCCTCATAATCGGCACTGACGGATCCAGCCGCGTGCCGAAGACCGCCACAACTGCCATGATGTACGGCATGAAGATTGGCGAGCGCGTGGCCACGACCCTGGCCTCATTGGTTTCTGGCTTGGTGGCCGCGCAGGTGGTGAAAGTGGTTTGGCGCCTAGTGGTGCGGAGCAAGCCGCCCACTGACGCCAAGAACATGGACTTGCCAACTGTGCAGGTGGCGGCCTTCGCCGCCACCGTCGCCGCCGTCACGGCAGTGGCTCAAACGCTGGCCCAGCGGGCCGCCCTCAGCCGCTTCGTCGAGGCCCAGCCAGGCGATGATGTCCGTCTTGACCGATGACCAAGAAGCGCTGACCTGGGCGAACACGGCCCGTCAAAACAGCCCCTGAAGCCTAGACGGTAGTTCAGTGCCGTCGAAGGTCCGCCGGGTCGACCGGGAAACCATCCTGGTCCATCACTTCGCTGCCGATTTGGCTTTGGATAAGGCGGGCCAGGGCCGCCAGTTCGCGGGCAATAGCCAAACGGCGACGGCGATGTTCGTCTGGCGGGAACTCAGCTAACAACAGAGCCGGGTCGAAGGGTATCCACTTGATCGCGTAGGCCACCACACCACGCTGAACCCACGGCAGGGATTTGATTGGCAGTGGCAGGTCTTCAACCAACGACACTTCTACCGTGATACGACCACCCTTGCCCAGGTCAGCCTCGACGGCGTAGGCCTCCTGGGCCGGCGCGGCCTGAAGGGCTTCACGGTCACCTTGACGCAACTTGACCAGCAGTTCGCGCCGCTGGGCCCGGGTCATTAGCGTGTCTGCCGGGCCGGCCGGTGGCTCATGGCTGAGCGCCTGGTCGTCGCTCAAACCGGCGGACTGACGGAAATCGGGGTCGACCTTCTGGACCAGGCTTTGCAGATCGGGTGGGACCAGCCAGATGGGCGAAAAAACAGTCATGTCTATGGCCGCCTCAGGTGGAGGTTCCACGACCACACCGCTGTCAAAGCGAACCGCGCCGCCCAACCGCCTGGCAGCCGCCAACAGAAAACTGACCACTCGGCCCTCTTCGCGTTCCGGCAGGCCATCTGGAAAGGCCCGGGCCAATCCGGTCGGGTCGACGGCGCCGGGGAACGGTGGTTGCCCCCGTTCTCTGAGCGTCTGGGTCACCCAGGCTTGGTCCAAACCGGCTGGTAGGCCGGCGGCCTCGAGCCCAGCCGCGGAGTAGTCAAGACCCCGGTGCAAAACCGAATAGCGCGACAAGGTGAGGTCTTGCCCCTCTAGGCCAACCCGGCGCCATCGGGCACTGGCCAGCAAGGCCAAGTCCTCAGCCCCAACTCCGGCGGGCAAAGCCAGCAGGTGGCGGCCGGCCAACTGGGTCACGTCGACATCTGCGGGCAGCACGCTAATACGCTAGCGCCACCGCACCGTGGCTGGTCGAATAATGTCCGCTATGCTCATTCATCAGCCGCGACCGGTCACCCACCACCACCGACCGGTCGCGGCGCTGCGGGCGTAGTTCAATGGCAGAACAGCAGCTTCCCAAGCTGCCAGTGCGGGTTCGATTCCCGTCGCCCGCTCCGCCACCCCGTTCCGCCGCCCGCCCCGTCTTTTCTTCCAACCCTGAATTGGGCGCTGGCCTGGCATAGTGGTGGCCATGTGCGGACGCTTCGCCAGCTATTTCGACGAGAACACCATCGTCGATGCCTTTGGTGTGGAGCGGGTAGTCAGCTTCGCGCCGCCGTCGTGGAATGTTGCCCCGACCCAGGGGATCGACTTGGTGCGACAAGCACAGTCCGATGTCGGTGAGTTACGCGAGCTCAGGGAGGCCCAGTGGGGTTTGGTCCCCCACTGGGCTAAGGACCGGGCCGGCGCGGCCCGGTTGATCAACGCCAGGTCGGAAACGGTGACGGAGAAACCATCTTTTCGGGTGGCAGCCCGGCGCCGGCGGGCCTTGATTCCGGCCGCCGGCTATTACGAATGGCAAGCCGGACCAGATGGAAAGACACCGTACTATTTGCACCCCGAGGTTCAAGATCAACCGCTGGCCTTCGCCGGTCTGTACGAGTGGTGGGACAAGGACCCCGGCCCTGATCGAGGACTGCTAAGTGCAACCATCATCACCCAGCCGGCAACTGACACCTTGGGCCAAATCCACGACCGCATGCCCGTAGTGGTGCCGCCTAGTTTCTTCGATGATTGGCTAGACCCGGCCACCACCGACCCGGCCCAGGTCAAGGGGATGATCGCAGCCATGGGCAGGCCGTCGTTGGTGCCACGTCGGGTCTCCAAAGCCGTTGGTTCGGTGCGCAACAACGGCCCAGGGTTGATCGAACCGGCGCTCGGCTAGCTTGCGGTGGTCCGGCCCGCCGTCGAAGAGTCCCTGATGGCGTCAAGGGGGCCATAAGCCCGTGGGCCAGGATTGGCCTGACCAGAGTGCCAATGGGCCTGGCGGTCAAGGCCTAGCTGGTGCCCGGTGGGATGACCAGACTGATAGGGACGGCCTGGGCGGTGTCCTCGCCGGTGGCCGAAATGACACCAAATACCATTAGCCCTCCCACCACGATCAGGAAAACGATCAAGACTACCGCCAAAGCCAGGACAACCGAGGCTCTGGTGGACAGGGGCTGGCGTTTTCGCGATGGTTTGGCCGGAGCAGCCGGTGCGGCTTTTTTGATCGGTTTGGCTGGCTTGGGTGATGCGACCGCCGGTTTGGCTTGGGTTGGTTCTACCGCAACGCTAGTCGCCTCCGGGAGCTCCATTGGCCTAGCTGCGACTGGCTCAGCCGCCACTGCGGCCGGGGGTTGCTCGGCCACTCTCTCAGCTGCGGCGACTGGCACCAGAGCCAGGTCTGAGGGAGTAGGTCTAAAGACTGTTGGCAGGGCAGGCCGGGTCGATCTAGGTCTGGCCAGGGCTGGAACCAGCGGCGGCGCAGGCGGTCCAGGCGCCGGCTCGATAGCCGGTTCTGGTGTCAGCTCCCTCGCCATTTCACCTTGGTCCGGCTCAACCGCCGGTTCATAAGTGACCGGTTCGGCCACCGCCTCGGCCAGGGTCGCCTCGGCCCGGACCGGGTCGTCTTGGACCGGGTCGATGGCTGGTTCAACCGGACTCGGCTCGGCCACCGCCTCGGCTAGGACCGGGTCGATAGCCGGTTCAACCGGACTCGGCTCGGCCAGCACCTCGGCTAGGACCGCCTCGGCTAGGACCGGGTTGTCTTGGACCGGTTCGATGGCTGATTCAACCGGACTCGGTTCGTCAACAGCAACGTCAAGAACCGGTTCACTGACCCGGTCAGGCGGTGCCGGCTCAGCCACCGACACGACCGGTCCAGTGTCTGGCCCGGGGCGTGAGGCGGCTGGCTCAGCCGGCTCGTCGGTATCGGTTACTCCAGCAGTCCCGGCAGGCGGTTTGGCCTGGATCACCTTCAACTGACGGGGCACGAAATGCGCCGCAGGCGCGGTCACCGACGGCCTAACCAACCGCGTCACAGTGGGTCCTGGCTCTTCCCAAGCGCCTGCACTGTGCAAGTCGGTCTCCAAGGCTGCACTGGCAGCAGCCGCAGCCCGCTTGGCGGCCAAGAAACCCGGCGGGTCGAACGCCATTGGCCGGCGCGGTGTGGCCGAGTGGGTCGAAATGACGGTGGCAGAGGGCGTCTTGGGCGGTGGGGTCACCGTGGCGCCACTCATTTCGCTGGCTATGGGCAGTGGTGGCGCCGGACGGACAGGGTTCTTTGAGGTCGTGTCCGGGTCACTGGTAAGCGTGCGAACAGCAGACTTATCAGATCTGACGGCGCGGGCGGCCAGCCGGATCCGGGCAGCCCGGGCGACCTGCGGCTCACTGTGCTCAGCCAGCCAAGCCAGCAGGCCGGGGTAAACCTTTGGGTGCCAGGCCACCGCCGAGTGAAGCTCGGAATGCCGAGCCGCAATGGCGGCCAAGTCCGGACCGGAGGTGGCAGGGTTGTTGACCGCCCGGCTTGCCGCCACCGGGTCGTCCCAACTTTTCACCCCACCATCATGCCCCCCAACGGACCGAACGCCACTAATAGACGGCGAATCGATCGGGTTGGTCCTGGGCTCAACGCCGACTGGCATTCCGCTAGGGTTCTTCCCGCACCGGGTTGACCAGCGACCCTATTCCGTCAACGGAGACCTCCAAGGTGTCGCCAGGGCGCAAATAAACCGGCGGCGTGCGCCCGTGGCCAACACCGCTGGGCGTACCGGTGGCGATTACGTCACCTGGAACCAGGGTGACAATAGTGGAGATGTACTGAACCAGTTCAACTGGGCCAAATAGCATGTCACTGACCGGGCTGCACTGCATTTCCTGGCCGTTAAGTTTGGTGATCAAGACGGGGTCGGCAGGCAACTCGTCTGGTGTGGCAACTACCGGCCCCATGGGCGTGGACCGGTCCCAATTCTTGCCTTGCAGAACCTGTGCGGTTCGGTTCTGCCAGTCACGCATTGAGGTGTCACACATGATGGTGTAACCAACAATGGCGGCGGCGGCCTGGGCTGGGTTGGCCCGGCGGATGGTTTGGCCAATCACGACCACCAGCTCGCCTTCCCAGTCCACTTGATCTGATTCGGCCGGCAACTCAAGCGGTTCGTTATGCGCCACCAAGGCGCTGGGCCACTTGTGGAACAAAGTTGGGTATTTGGGGGCCTGTTTGCCCATTTCCTCAATGTGGCGGCGGTAGTTCTGGCCTACGCAGATAATCTTGGCCGGATTGATGATGGGGCTAACCAGGCGAACACTGCTGAGCTGGTGTACTGGGCCCGCGGCCACGGCGGCTTGGTCAAGCCCGCCGGCGCCGGCGGCGTTGGCTCGCAACAGCTCGCCCACGTCGGCGAACGGTCCAATCTCAGTGGCCCGGTCGCCGTCGACGCGAACCGCTTTAGTCCCTTGCGCAAGTTGCACAGTGCCAAGTCGCATTGTCTAACCCTACGTTGAATCCAGGCCGGCGAGCGCCGAATCGATCACTTGAACCACCCCATCCTCATCCAAGGTCCCTGTGACCTCGTTGGCTGCGGCAAGGACTTTTGGACTTGAACCGCCCATGGCGACCCCACGCGAGGCCCAGCGCAGCATTTCGAGGTCGTTGCCGCCGTCACCCACCGCCACCGTGCCACCTGGTGGGACCTCGAACCGTTGTCGCAGCACCTCCAAGGCGGCGGCTTTTGACACGCCCGGCGGGTTGAGATCAATCCAACCGGTCCAGCCGATCGAGTAGTTGACTCCGGGTAGATCGGTGGCCTCCATGATGACGTCCAGTTTCTCCGGGTCTAGGTCAAGTGCGCGCAAAATGACCCGCGTGGCCGGCCTAGCTGCCAGCACATCCATGGGCGCCACCGTCACGTCACCATCAAGTTCGCCGGCTGGGAATGGTTGGCTGACCAGGAACCCATGGCCAATTTCCTCAACCGCCACGCGGGCGCCTGGCACTAGCCTCAGAACCTCTGCCAGCGCCCTGGCCGGATCGAAAGTCACTTTGTCGACAATTTCGAACCGCTTGGCGCTGGCCAAGTCAAACTCAATGGTCAGCGAGCCGTTTGAACAAACCGCCCAGCCGCGCCTGACCCCCAGCCGTTCGGCCATGCCAAGAGTGGAATGGGCCGAACGCCCGGTCGCCAAAACCAGGTGCAGGCGCTCCTCGGCCGCCGCCCGGCCCACGGCCTTGGCCACGGCTGGGCTGAACTCGGAGTAGAAGCCGGACAAGGTGCCGTCAATGTCAAGTGCCAACAGGCCGGTCAGGGCCGGATCATGGATGGGACGGGAACTAAGGTCAGCGCCGGTGACCCAGTAGGGCTCGGTTGCGGTCACTTCCCGGCCTCAGCTGAACTTGCGCCCTGCGGCATTGGACTGATCACCTCAACACCGCCCATACCGGCTCTAAGCGCTGCCGGCACCACCACCGAGCCGTCTGCCTGCTGGTGGTTCTCCAATAGCGCCACCAGCCAGCGGGTGGTGGCGAAGGTGCCGTTCAGCGTGGCCACCGGCCGGGTCGCCCCGCCCTTGGTCCGCTCCCTAACGCCAAGGCGCCGGGCTTGGAAAGTGGTGCAATTCGAGGTCGAGGTCAGCTCACGGTAGCGGCCCTGGCTGGGGATCCAGCCCTCACAGTCGAATTTCCGGGCCGCCGATGTGCCCAAGTCGCCGGCAGCCACATCGATCACTCGGTAGGGGATCTCGACGGCCTGGAGCATTTGCTCTTCGAACTCGAGCAGATTGAGGTGTTCAGCTTGAGCCTCTTCTGGACGGACATAGGCGAACATTTCGACCTTGTGGAATTGGTGCACCCGGAAAATGCCCTTGGTGTCCTTGCCGTGGGAACCGGCCTCGCGCCGGTAGCAGGCCGACCAGCCGGCATAACGCTTGGGACCGGCGCTCAGGTCGATGATCTCGTCCATGTGGTAGCCGGCCAGGGCCACCTCCGAGGTGCCGGTCAGGTAGAGCTCATCGGCTTCGAGTCGATAGACCTCCTCAGCGTGTTCGCCCAAAAACCCGGTGCCTTCCATAACCGCCGGCCGCACCAACGTGGGTGTAATCATCGGGTAAAAACCAAGGTCACAGGCGGTGTCGAGGGCCAGTTTGAGCAGCGCCAGCTCTAGCCGAGCGCCGGGCCCGGTTAGGAAAAAGAATCGCGAACCAGAAACTTTGGCGCCGCGCGGCGAATCAATGGCGCCCAACAGCTCGCCTAGTTGCTCATGCGGCCTGGGCTCAAAACCTTCGGTCAGGAAATCGCGCGGCTGGCCAACCCGGCGTAATTCGACAAAGTTGTCCTCCCCGCCGGCCGGAGCTTCAACCTCAGCCAAATTGGGCAGAGCCAAAGCGGCGGCACGGGCAGCCTGGGCCGTGCTTTCGACCTGGGCGCCAGCCTGTTTGACCTGCGCCGCCAGGGCCTGGGCCTGGGCCACCAAAGCTTGTTTGGCTTCGCCTTTGGCCTGAGCCACCTGCTTACCGAAAGCCTTTTGCTGGGCCCTGGCACCTTCGAAGGCCGCCAAACTGGCCCGATGCCGCGCATCGGCTTCCACAGCCAGGTCAACTAGGGCTTCTTCGGCGCCTCGCTGCCGTTGCGAAGCCCGGATCAGATCTGGGTCTTCGCGCAACAGCCTCGGGTCAATCACGCCCTCAAGGCTAGCGCCTACCTCCCCCACGCCGGCTTTGCCCACGACCCGGAGCTCTAGGTGGCGTCGACGTGGTCATGCCAAAGCTCGACCTGGCGGGTGCCAGTGCAGATCAAGCCCCCATTCGGCGCGAGGTAGAGCTTTGGCACACAACCGAGGCCCCGCGGCCACAAGAATCAGGTTCGGCGCAACGCCCCGCAGCCACAAGAGTGAAGTTCGGCCAAACACCCCCCAAAGCGTCCGGGTTGGTAGATTCGATGGATGATCGGTCAAGGCTGGGCACTGGCGAAATGACTTGGCAGGTCTGGCTGACCCTTGGCGGCTGCACGGTTGGTCTGGCCGCCCTAGTACTGGCCTGGTGGGCCTGGCGCCGGCGGCCTACCACCCGGACCCAAGAGCCAAAGCCCACCGATGTCACCGGCCAGCCCGGGCTTGAAGGACTCGTCGCCATGATCGTCAACCCAACCAAGGCCGGCCTGGGCGAGCTGAAGGACTTGGCCAACACCGAGTGCCCCCAGCTGGGCCTGGGTTCACCGATTTGGTTGGAGACCACCGCCACCTCCCCCGGCACCGAACAGGCCCGTTGGGCCCTGGAACAACATCCAGGGCTGCGCGCCGTGGTGGCGGCCGGTGGCGACGGCACCGTCCGGGCAGTGGCCGCAGGACTGGCTGGCCATCAGGTGCCGATGGGGATAGTGCCATTGGGTACCGCAAACCTGCTGGCCAGGAACCTCAAACTGCCACTCGGATCACCTAAGGCTGCTCTAACTACTGCCCTGACCGGCGCGGTTGACACCATTGACGTGGGCCGGTTGTCGACCTGGGACCAGGCCGGCCGGCCAAACGCGACGAACGAGATATTTCTGGTTATCGCCGGCCTAGGTTTTGACGCCGACCTTGTCTCCACCGCTGATTCAAAGCTCAAGTCGCGCCTGGGCTGGCCGGCCTACTTCATTTCCGGTATCAACCACCTGGCCGCCAAACCGGTCCATGTCAAGCTCAGTAGTGGCAATACCACCAGGGGCGTCAAGGCTAGATCAGTCATGTTTGGCAACTGCGGCATGCTTCCGGCCAGGCTCCAACTGGTGCCAGACGCTGACCTGAGCGACGGTCTGCTTGATTTGGCCATGGCCGAGACTCGCCATGGCCTGGTCGGCTGGGCCGCTCTGCTAATGCAAGTGGTCCTGAACGGACTTGGAGTGCGTTGGATTCCGGCCTGGACCTCGGGCCGAATTTGGTATGAACAAGCCACAGCCTTCCGGGTCGAATGCGACGGCGAATACAGAGTCCAGCTTGACGGCGAGCTAACCGGATTCGCCAAGACCCTCGAAGTCACGGTCGATCCCCTGGCCCTCAACGTCCGCCTGCCAGACAAAAGCGTCTAAGCGTCTGGCCCAAGGGCCGGCATCGGGCCACTGCCGCCACCGATGCCAAAGCTCGCGCCCGCGCGTGATCCCTGCGACAGGGCTGGTCAGGCCGGCGGCAGCAAGGCGCCCTCGAACTCGAGCAACTGGCGTTTGATCTCAAGGCCGTAGCCGTAGCCGCCTAATGAGCCATCCGCGCGGACCACCCGGTGACAGGGCACAATCACCGCCACCGGATTAGTGGCGCAAACGGTGCCAACGGCCCGCGCCGCGCCGGGATAACCGGCCAACCCCGCCAACTCACCATAGGCTACTAGGCCTGTGACCTGGCGTAACGCGCCAACTACAGCACGCGCGAAGGCGCCAGATTTGACTCTAACGCTGATTTGGTCAAGGGCGTGGACCTGCCCGGCGTTGTAGGCCTCAAAGGCACGAGCCAGGGCCAAGGGTGTGGCCCGTAAGGGTTCGACCGGACCGCGCCAGCCGGCCTCGGCCGCCAGAACCGCCACCGGCCTATAGCCAGAAGCCAGCACAATCCCGCTGAGGTTTTCGACCACAACGGTGAGGTCACCGGCCGCGGTGGCCACTTGGCACCATCCGGCCATTGGCGGCCGTGGTGGACTAGTCTGGGCCATTTCCCCGCTCCTGTCTGGGCGCAGGCCACTGGGGGTCTGGCCGCGTGGGCCAAACCCCCAGGTTAGAGCCTGTAAGGCGGCTGGTCAGTCCGACTTGGCCTTTGACTTCATAGCAGCCCGGATGCGTTCCCGGTTGACCGCGGCAATAGCCTCGAATGGGATTTCGCGTGGGCAAGCCAGGGCGCATTGGCCAATCTGTGAACACGGTCCAAACTCGTGCTCCATCTGAGCCACCATTGACCGAGCTCGCTTGGCCCGCTCCATCTTGCCGTTTGGCAGCAGGGCCAGGTGGGACATCTTGGCCCCTGCGAACAGGTAGGCCGCGCCATTGGGACAAGCCGAAACGCAGGCTCCGCAACCAATGCAGGTGGCGAAGTCGAGCGCCTTTTCGGCGTCGTGATGGCTAATCCGGTAGGTGTCCGCATCTGGCGCAGTGCCAGCGTCAACCGCCACCGTGCCGCCGGCCTGGATGATCCGGTCAAGGCCCGTCCTGTCCACAATCATGTCGCGGATGACCGGGAAGCCCTTGGCCCTAAACGGCGTGATCCGAACCGTCTGCCCGTCAGTGAAGCTCCTAACGTGCTGACCGCAAGCCGGGACGTTGTCCTCCGGGCCATGCGGCACGCCGTTGACGTCGAGACCGCAGGTACCACAAATGCCTTCACGGCAATCGGATTCGAACGCCACCGGGTCCTGGTCCGCCTCAACCAACTGGTGGTTGAGCATGTCCAGCAACTCCAGCAGCGTCAGCTCCGGAGTGGCCTCTTTGATCTCGTGGGTTTCATAGCGCCCCTCGGCCTTTGGGCCTTCTTGACGCCAGACTTCAAGGATGAGTCTCACTTGTAGTTCCTTTGCTGCAAGGGCACCGCCCGGAAGGTCAAGGGTTCGAAGTTGCGGATGTGCTTGCCCGCATCAGGGCCGCTGTCCGCTGGGGCTTGCCACGCTGAAATGATGCACCAGTCGTCATCGTTACGCATGGCCTCGCCATCTTCGGTCGCATGGTCGGTGCGGAAATGACCGCCAGCCGACTCGTCACGGTCCAAAGCGTCAACGCAAAGCAATTCTGCCAACTCCAGGTAGTCGGCCACGCGGCCGGCCACTTCGAGCTCCTGGTTGAGACGATCGCCTTCGCCCACCACCTTGACGTTCTTCCAGAAGTCTTGGCGCAACTCGCGGATCATCTCGATGGCCTTGGTCAAGCCCTCCGGATCACGCGACACCAGAGCGTAGCGGTCCATGATGGCGCCCAGCGCCTCGTGATAGTGGTCCGGTCCGTGTGCACCGTCGTTGTTCAGGAACTTCTCGATGCCGGCTTCAACCCCTGCGATGGCCTGGCTCACGACCGGGTCATCCATCGACAGCACCGGCTCGCCCAGCAGGCCAGCGAGGTAGTTCGGCACAGAGAAGGGCAGGGTGAACCAGCCGTCAACGCAACCGCTCAGCAGCGAGTTGGCGCCAAGGCGGTTAGCCCCGTGATAACCCCAGCCGGCCTCGCCGCCCACGAACAGACCTGGAATTGAGGTCATCATGTCGTAGTCGCTCCAAAGCCCACCCATGGTGAAGTGGACCGCTGGCGCGACCCGCATCGGGGTGTTGAACGGGCTGTCACCAGTCTGCTCTTCATACATGTCGAACAGGTTGGAGTAACGCTCGCGGATGACCTTGGCGCCCATGCGCTCAATACCGGAGGCGAAATCCAAGTACACGGCGTTGCGCAGCGGGCCCACGCCGTATCCAGCGTCAATCCGTTCACGGGCGTTACGGCTGGCCACGTCGCGTGGAACCAAGTTGCCGAAAGCCGGATAGCGCGTCTCTAGGAAGTAGTCGCGTTCCTCTTCGGGAATGTCCTTGGGGTCGCGCTCGTCACCCTTTTGCTTCGATGTCCACATCCGGCCGTCGTTACGCAGCGATTCCGACATCAGCGTCTTCTTCGACTGGAACTTCGACATCAACGGGATGGCCGTCGGGTGAATCTGGACAAAGCAGGGGTTGGCCAGGAAGGCGCCGCGCTTATAGGCGCGCCAAATCGCCGAACAGTTCGAGTTCTTGGCCAACGTGGCTTTGTAGTAGATGTTGCCGTAACCGCCGGTGCACAGCACCACCACATGGGCCGTCATCGCCCGCACCTTGCCACTGACCAGGTCACGCACCACGATGCCTTGGGCCCGGCCGTCTTTGACAATCAGGTCAAGCATCTCTTGGCGCGAATGAAGCTTGCAGCTACCGGCTGCAACCTGACGCGAAAGCGCGTGGGCTGCCGCCAACTCGAGCTGCTGCCCGGTTTGGCCGCGGGTGTAGAACGTACGTGAAACCTGCACGCCCCCAAACGAGCGGTTGGCCAACTGGCCACCGTAGTCACGGGCAAAGGCGGCACCAATGGCCTGCATGTGGTCGATCACCCGGACGCCTTCTTCGCCCAAGCGATAGGCGTCCTCTTCGCGACCGCGGTAGTCCCCGCCTTTGACGGTGTCTTTGACGAAGCGGTCTACCCCGTCATTGTCGACCCGGCGGCCGCGCGGCGAGTTGCAGCCACCTTGGGCCGCAATTGAGTGGGCCCGGCGAGGCACATCATGGAAACTGAAGACATCGACCTCATAGCCCAGTTCGCCCAGCGCAGCGGCGCAGCCGGCCCCTGACAGGCCTGTGCCCACCACAATGACGTTGAACCGGCGCCGGTTGTTTGGCGCCACCAGGTTGTAGTGCAGCTTCCGGTCTTTCCAGCCATCGCGTGGCTCAACCGTGGGCAGGTTGCCATCTAGCGACTTACCGACCACGCGCAGGTCATCGATCTGCAGACCCATGGACTGCCCTTTCGCTTGTGATTGTTTGCCTGACTGGCTCATAGCGTCACCCACCCGGCTAGAACCGCGATCGGAATCGACAGATTGCCTAGCACCACCAGGCTGGCCACCAAATTGGCCATAAACGCCAGCACCGAGCGGACTCGCTTGGAGGAGCCGCCCAGGTCGTTGGTGATTGACCACATGCCGTGCATCAGGTGGAAGAACAAAAGCGCCATGACAACGATGTAGAACACACCCACAGCCGGTCGGCTGAATGAGTGGACCAGGTTGTCATACGCGCTGCCGTCAACGAAGTCGCTAGTAGCGGCGGCAGATCTGCCAATCGTCAAATCAAGCAGATGGAAAACGACATAGCAGCCCAAGATCACGCCGGTGTAGATCATGCTGCGGCCGCTGACGCCATGTTGGGTGATGGTCGGCTTGCGGGCGAAAGCACCTTTGGCTCGCCGGGCGCGCACCCACAGGGTAATACCGGTGAGGATGTGCGCCACGATCGCAACGGCCAGGACCACCCGCATGATCCAAAGGAAGGTTTCGCTCGGGAAAACCGGGCTACCGACATCTTTGAGCCATAAGGGGTATTTGTTGAAGGACTCGCGGCCGGCGTAGACCTTCAGATTGCCAATCATGTGGGACAGCACGAACAAGACAAAGATCGCGCCGGTCACCGCCTGAACGACTTTGAGCACCCAAGTTTCTGGGCGCGGGGGTGGGGTTGTGGCCGGTGTTTTGGCCACGGGGATCTGATCGATTTCAGATCGCGCAGTAGTTTGCGAACTCACTCGGGACCTCCAGGCTCCTGCGTAGAATCGCGGACATTTCGGCTTAAGGCCAGTTTCAAATCTTACCGCAGCCAGGTCCACCTTTTAGGGCCGAAAATCGGGCGATCAACCCAGGTCAAACCGGGGTATTTCGCTACAGAAAAGGTGTGAAAATCCAGTGCGGTGTTTATGTGTGCGACCATGCCTGGGTGCAGCAGTCACGGTTCGGTTTTTCGCTTCGCACCCGCCTTGAGTCGGGTGCCGGTCGCACCGGCGTGATTGACACCCCGCACGGTCAGATCCAAACGCCGGCTTTCATTCCGGTTGGGACCGCCGCTTCGGTTAAGTCAGTGCTGCCGGAATCGATCGCGGCCACCGGTGCCCAGGCCGTTTTGGTCAACGCTTATCACCTCTATTTGCGGCCCGGCGCGGATGTGATTGACCAGGCTGGCGGGGTTGGCGCCTTCATGAATTGGCCCGGGCCAACCTTTTCGGATTCCGGTGGCTTTCAGGTTATGTCACTTGGGGCCGGGTTCAAGAAGGTGCTGGCCATGGACGCTGCTGGCAAATCGGCCGATGCCGTGGTGGCGCCTCGCGCTGTCAGGCTGGCTCAAGTAGATGAGGACGGGGTCAGTTTCAAATCCCACCTGGACGGTTCCAGCCACCGCTTCACTCCAGAGGTCTCGATGTCAGTGCAGCATCAACTTGGGGCAGATATCATCTTCGCCTTTGATGAGTGCACCACATTGCTCAATTCCCGCCCCTATCAGGAGCGCTCGCTGGCCCGGACCCAACGTTGGGCCGAAGACTGCCTCGCCGCCCACCAGCGATTAGCCGCCGAGAGAACCGGAAAACCGGCCCAAGGCTTATTCGGGGTGGTCCAAGGGGCCCAATATGAAGACCTGCGCCGCCGGGCGGCCCGTCAGCTGGCCGATCTGGAACTAGATGGCTTCGGTATTGGTGGTGCCTTGGAGAAAGAGAACCTGGCCACGATTGTCGGTTGGGTGACCTCTGAGCTGCCCGAAGCCAAACCGCGACATCTGCTCGGCATTAGCGAGGTCGACGATCTCTTCGCCGCCGTCGAGGCCGGGGTCGACACCTTCGACTGCGTGGCACCCTCGCGCGGGGCCAGGCATGGGGCGGTTTACACCGCCATCGGCCGTTACAACGTCACACGAGCCGGCTTCAAACGCGACTTTTCCCCGCTCGAAGAAGGCTGCGACTGCTACACCTGCCAGCATTACACCAAGGCCTATGTCCACCACCTGCTGCGCGCGCGGGAGATGGCCGGGTTTACCTTGGCCACTATCCACAACCAACGCTTTGTGGTTCGCCTGGTCGACCAGATGCGCATCAGTATCGAGGACGGCTGTTTTGCCGACTTCAGAGACGACTTCTTGCCGCGCTACCTCTCCAACCGTCCCTAACCAACGCTTTGTGGTTCGCCTGGTCGACCAGATGCGCATCAGTATCGAGGACGGCTGTTTTGCCGACTTCAGAGATGACTACTTGCCGCGCTACCTCTCCAACCGCCCCTGGCCATCCCTTCTGTGGCCGGCCCAGGGCGGATCACGCCCCTCGCCCCCATCCTCTGGGCACAGGTGCCCGGCAAAACTGGGTCGGTGCCGAATCATTGTGACGCTGTGCATGCTCCTGCGGTTCTGTTGCTGCACCTGGCATAACCGGCCGGGTAAAAGCCCAGGTGGCGCGGAGGTAGTTTCTGCCAAGTGCAACAATCGTTCCGCGGCGTTATGCCAGGTGCAGCCGTCGACCGGCTCGGTTCTGCAAAGTGCGACAATCGTCTTGGATCAGCCTGCAAAAGGCGCCAGCGATCAGGGCATCGCCAACCGCCAAATGCCGTGGCAAGGCCGCAGGTCGGGCTTCGCGCGGACCTGCAAAACGTGACAACCATCTGGCATCAACCTGCAAAAGGTGCCAACGATCAGGGCATCGCCAACCGCCAAATGCCGTGGCAAAGCCGCAGGTCGGGCTTCGCGCGGACCTGCAAAACTTGACAACTATCTTGGATCAGCCTGCAAAAGGTGCCAGCGATCAGGGCATCGCCAACCGCCAAATGCCGTGGCAGTCCGTTGCCGCCAGACCGGCAAGTTGGTGGCCAGTGACCCAAAACTGGGGATCGACTACAGAGAAGGTGGCGTAAACCCGGGCTCGAAGACGACAAAGCCGGGATTGCCGAAGTCGCCAAAGTCAGCGACGGTCAAACCGCCGGCCTTTGAGTCAGCCAGGCCGCGGTAAGCCACCAGCATTGAGCCGGACTGGCCGCTGAGCACGCTTTGGTGGCAGTCGATGGCCTTGATTTCAAAGCCGCTGGAATCCTCAAGCATTTCACGAGACTCTGTGTCCCAGGCCTGGATGGAGGTTGAATCCGGGCCAAGGCACTGCATATCGATCGCCTTATTCGATGTGTTGACGAAGTTAAGCTCCATCAGCCACAGTGATTCGCCGTCAGCAGGTACCAACGGGTCGCTGTATTCGAGCTCAATCGAATCCACCTGTTCGAAGGAAACCACGGTGATTTCGGCGTTCGGCATGGTCAGAACCTCACCGAGTCCAACCGAATTGGCGGGGGCTGCTTCCGGCTCTTCCTCAGTTGGGCTAGGCGGCTCCTCGGCCGCTTCGGTCATAGCTGGTTTTTCTGGCTCGTCGGCTGGCTTGTTGCCAGTGCCACAGCCAACGAGGCTCAGGCTTAGTAGGAGGGGGAAAAGAACTGCCGCTTTCTTGGGGTAAGTCATGCCTCAAGCCTACTCCTTCACAAGGGCTTCGCGGTCCGCGCGGTCGGGCCTCCCAGCCTCGCCAAAGGTCACTAGAATGGGGCGCTGACCAGCTATTTCACGGGTATGGGCGTTCCGGCATCAGCCCTCCGGGGCTTGACCTGAGCGGACGGTGAACCGGGTCGTGACCAGGTGCTTAGGGCTGGTGGCGGGCGCTGCTAACATCAGGGGGCGGTCACGGCCGCATTGGAGGTATCGCCTAGTGGCCTATGGCGCACGCTTGGAAAGCGTGTTGGGTGCAAGCCCTCGGGGGTTCGAATCCCCCTACCTCCGCCATGTCCTGAGTCGCGTCATCGTTGACACTTTGTCTCGGGTGATTTGTTTTTGTGCTGCCCCTTGCCACGGATCCAGCTGCGCCTGTCATTTGCCAGGGTGATGGGACCACTTGTTTTGCCACTAGCTAGGGACCACCTTGCGTGTGTTCTAACCATGGTGGTCCTCCCCACTGGTGTCAACCACCCGGGTCTGGCCCCTCCGGC
>WQXJ01000032.1 GCA_009784895.1 Micrococcales bacterium
AGTCTTGGGCCTGATCAAGGGCCTCGTCCAGGGCGTCGAGGGTGAAGGGACCGCCCAAGAGTTCGGCGAACGGCAGGTCCGCCCCAGACCCCGCCAAGAAGTCAACGGCCCGCTGCAAAGCCCAGGGACCGTAGTTGTGAACACCCTTGACAGTGACGAGCCCGCGGACCAGGTCCTGCGGATCGACCAGTAGTCCCGCACCCGGCGCGACCGACCCGGCCAGCACACAAACTCCGCCCACCGCCAAACCAGCCAGGCAGGCTGCCACCGATTTGGCCGATCCAGCTAGCTCGACCGTGGCGCGGTAGTCACCCTCGGCCATGGAGTTGGCCGGCCGGGGTAAGCGCCAGCCAACTCCAAGGCCGGGCAGACGTTCTGGTGAAGCCACCAGATCGGCGCCTAATTCGGCGGCCATTTGCCGACGTCGCCGGTCTGGGTCAACCGTGGTGACCAAGGCGCCGAGGTCACTGAGCATGGCCGTTACCCCCAGACCCAGCATCCCCGCGCCGCTGACCAGCACTTTCTCGCCTACAACGGTGCAGCTAGCGGCCTCGAGTGATTCAACGCAAGCCGCCGCCGTAGCGAAGGCGCAGGCTGCGGGTGCGGCAACGGCATCGGGCAAGGTGGCCGGTACCGCCACCACCGCGGTGCCCGCCCGGATCAAGGCGTGCGTGGCAAAGCCGCCGCCCACGCCGACCGGCCAAGACTCGTGGCCAAATTTGCTCAGCCGGCGGCATTTCTGACTCAGCCCACCGACGCAGCGGTCGCATCTTCCGCAGGCGCCAGTGACCGACCAGACAATCCGCTCCCCTGGCTCGATGGCCGTACCATCCACCTTGACCGCCCCCGGACCGGCCGCCAGCACTCGGCCTACCTGTTCGTGGCCGAGCACGGCCGGTGTCACCTGGGGCCGCCGCCCCGATAGAGTATGCAGGTCAGAGCCGCAGATTGTGGCTGCCAGGATCTCAACCAGGACCTCGCCGGAGCCTGGGTGGCCAAGCTCTAGGGGCATGGCCACATGCCCCTTGCCCACGCCCTGCCACACCATGGAGTAGGCGCCAGGCAGGGGGTAGGGCTCGGGCTGGTACTGGGGCTCGGAGTCGCGGCGGGAAGGAGTATGCGGAAGCTCGGTCTCGCGGGAACGGGGGTGGTCAGGGGGGTGGTTGGCGGAAGTATGCGGAAGCTCGGTCTCGCGGGAAAGGGGATTGGCCGATGCCGGTGCGGCGGTCGGGGTCATCGCAGCGCCTTTCTCGGTCTCGCGGCAAAGGAGCTGGTCAATGGGTTGGTCAGGGGGGTGGTTGGCGGAAGTATGCGAAAGCTCGGTCTCGCGGGAAAGGGGATTGGCCGATGCCGGTGCGGCGGTCTGGGTCATTGCAGGGCCTTTCGCAGCCAGATTGTCAGGCCCTCCAGGGCCAAGACCACGACCACCACCATGCCCACGATCAGCGTGACCTGGCCGTAACGGGCGCCCTGTGAGGCGGTTAGCAGGTAGTAGCCAATGCCGCCACCACCGACCACACCCAAGATGGTGGCCGAGCGGATGTTGGTGTCAAGCAAGTAAAAGACATGTCCAATGACGGCCCGGCGGGCGGCCGGCAGAGTGGCGCCGGTGTAGCGCTGAAGGCGGGTAGCGCCGGTGGCTTTGAGGGCGGTTTCGGGACCGGGTGGGTTTTCCTCGATTGAATCGGCGATCAATTTGCCTAGCAGGCCAACCCCGCAGATCCCAAGAGCCATCACCCCGGCCGGGGCGCCCAGGCCGGTCACGACGATCAGCACAATCGCCACCACCAGTTCGGGGATGGCCCGGATGAAGACCAGCAGGCCCCGGCAGACCGAGCGAATAGTCCGGTTTGGGGCGACGTTGCGGGCAGCCAGCGACCCCAACACAACAGAACCCAATAGTGAGATGACAACGGCCGCCAGGGCAATACCGAGGGTCGTCATCAAGGCTTGGCTGAAGCGGCCAAGGCCATAGGAGCCGGTGTTGGGCGGCCAAAAGGAAGCCGCCACGCCCGGAACATAACCCCAAAAGCTGAACAGGTCGCGCCAAGAAATGTGGCAAACCCAGATCGAGGCCCCAACCAACGCCGCGAAGCCGCCAACCCAGAGGCCGGGTGGCCGGCGGCGGCGAGCCTTTGACCCGGCGGCGGCTCCGCTCAGGCCTTGCAGGCGTTTGCGAGCGGCCGAGCTGACGAACTCCATTACGGCGCATAACAGCAAGATGACCAGGGCAATCCCTAGACCAAGGGAGTAGTCGAGCACGGCGAAAGCATTGCGCATTGCCAGGCCCAGGCCGGCCACACCGGCGTAGCCCAGGATGACCGAACCTCTGAGGTTGATATCGGCCCGGTGGAGCACCGTTGCCACCCAGGAGGGGAAGACTTGCGGCAATATGCCTGAGGTGAATTCTTGAACCTTGGAGCCTCCGGTAGCCCTGATGGCCAAGCGGGGTCCTGGATCAGATTGTTCAATGGCGTCGGCGAATAGCCGGGAGATCATGCCAACCGAATGCAGCCCAAAGGCCAAAATGCCTGGCAGCGCCCCCAAGGAGAACATCAGCACAAACACCATGGCCATGACCACATCCGGTATGGCTCGCGACAGCACGCCGATGAACCGGCCGGTGGCTCGGACAAAGGCGTTGGGCGCGGTGGGCCCGGCCGAGGCCCAGGCCACAGGCACCGACAAGACGGCCGCCAGTAGCGTGCCTAGAATCACGGTGCCCAGGGTTAAAGCCGTCAACGAGACCAATTCGCCTAGCGGCGGGAACCTTAGTGGACCAACCCGGGCGGCAAAGCGCCGCAGGTTGAACCAGGCGTCCGTCAGGGTGCCGGCCTGGCCCAGGTTGACCCAAACCGCCCAGAGCCCCAGACCCAACAACCCCGCCAGTGTCAAACCGGCCAAGCGGGTGCCAAGCGGCTTGGGCGAGGCCGCGCGACCGCGGTTGGAAACGCCTGGCCCAACCAGACCCGGGCCGCCAGCGGACGGCGGCCCAGCGGCTTGGCCTTGAGGCAGCGCGGCGGATGTCATGCGGCTAGATCCTTGGTCAGGTCGGCGCCGCCAGCGGACGGCGGCCCAGCGGCTTGGCCTTGAGGCAGCACGGCCGATGTCATGCGGCTAGATCCTTGGCCAGGCCGGCCCCGCTAGGAGGTGGGCCGGCCTGGCCGTGGGGCAACGCGGCGGATGTCATCCCGTAAGCTCCGTCAGGCTGGTATCGAGGAGCTCGGGCGAATCCGGTACCGGTCGCTGGTACAGCGGTAGCACTTGGTCAGCTGTGACAGTGGCGGCGGGGGCATCTAGCACCACCTCGCCTTGGCGCAGGCCAATCAACCTGTCTGCCCAAGACAGCGCCAGGTCGACCTGATGCAGCGAACACAGCACGGTTAGGGCGTCACGGGTGGCGATTTGCCGCACCAAGGTCATAACCTCGTTGGAGGTTTCCGGGTCAAGCGAGGCCACCGGCTCGTCCGCCAGCAGGATTGAGGGTTCCTGCATCAAGGCCCGGGCGATGGCCACACGCTGTTTCTGGCCACCAGACAACGTCTCCGAGCGCCGGTGGGCCATCTCAGCCAGTCCAACCCGATCGAGCTGCTCCATGGCCCTAGACCGCATCGCCTTGGGGTAGCTCCAAGCCCCCAGCCGCGGGCCGCGCACCGAAGACAGAGCCCCAGTCAGCACATTCTCCAGGGCGGTCAGTGGCCCAACCAGCTCAAATCCCTGGAAAATGAAGCCAATCTGCGAGCGGACCCGCCTCAGGTCACGTCCGTTTAGGTCGGCAATGTCAAGTCCATGGATCGTGATTGTGCCTTCGGTGGGCTGCTCCAGTCGGTTGACGTGGCGCAACAGCGTCGACTTGCCGGAACCCGACGGTCCCAGCATGACCGCGAATTGACCCGGCGGCACCGACAGGCAAATGTTGTGTAGGGCCCAGGTGCCGGCGTAACACCGGCTGACACCTTCGAAGCGGACGGCTGAGATCAGGCCTTGCACTGCTCCGCGCCGGTCTCTTGGCAAATGTCGCGGATCAGGTCGTAAGCCGAATCGTCGACCGGTTTGAGAGCGGCGAAGACCGACCGGAAGGCCTCAGAATCGGCATTTTCGATGCCCTGGGCGATCAGGTCATCGATTGTCACCTCGGTCAAGGCGTCTTTCAGGGCCTGGATCACCGAATCCGGCAGAGTGTCAGAAAACACCATCGGGGCGCCCGGCACATGAGTCCGGCTGACTACCGTGACGGCACTTGACTTGGCCACCTCAGAATCCTCGGCAAATCCGGCGTCACACTCTTTGCCCTCGGCAGTCTTTGCGACCGAAACGTCATGTTTGCCCGCAAACACTGGCGTGACATCTTGTTCGGGATCGATGCCTAGCTGGAGCAGCTCGTAGCTTGGAAACAGATAGCCGGAGGTGGAAGACGGGTCAACGAAACAAACCCGCTGGCCTTTGAAGTCAGCCAAAGTGGCGATGGAGGAACCGTTGGGCACAATCGCCTCGGCATAGTAGCCCGGCTCGGCCCCTGGTTCGGTCACAATCGAGGAGACTGGTGTGATGGCAGCGCCTCGGTTTTTGGCGATGACATAGGTGAAGCCTGAAAAGGAGGCCACATCGATTTTGCCGGCTACCGCAGCTTCGATCAGCGCGGCGTAGTCGGTCGATTCGCGGTATTCGACCTTTTTGCCCGTCTGGGCGGCGACGTAGTCCATCAATGGTTGGTAGTTGGTCTCGGTGTCGACCGAGTCAGGCACCACGCCAAAGACCAGCGTGTTGGCGTCTTTGGCGAAGCCGGCGCTCTGGTCGCCTTCGGAGCTGTTGGCGGTATCGCTGCAGCCGCTGAGCGCGCCGCCGGCCAAAGCCAAGGCGACTAGTCCAGCCAAGATGGCGGCCAGGCGGAGGGTTTTGCTTTTCGTCATAATTGTCATTCCCTTTACATCGGTTTAGTTGCAGCCCGCGCCAACCAGTGGCGCGGTCATATCCACAACATTGGGTAGGTCAGTTACCGAAGGCAGCACATGATGGGCGCCGGCTCCGGCCAGTTCGAATTCGTTGTGCGTGCCGGTCAGCACCCCCACCACAGTGCCGGCTCCCGCTGCCAGGCCGGAGGCGACATCGGCCATAGTGTCTCCAACCACCATCAGCCGCTCTACGGCACTGCCGCCCAGCCGCATCAACGCGGCCAGGGGCATATCCGGGTAGGGGCGGCCGCGCCCGGCGTCCGATGGCGAAAGCACCAGGTCAGCCAGGTCACTCCAGCCCACCGCCTGCAACAGTAGGTCGCGCGTCTTGGGCGAAAAGCCGGTAGTGAGGGCGACTTTGATGCCGTTGGTTCGCAGGGCCCGGATGGCCTGTTCGGCGCCAGGGATCGGCTTGGCCAGGCCCTTTTCTAGTAGCTCGGCGTAGGCCTCTTCGAAAGCTTGGTTGGCCTGCCGGGCTAGGTGCATGTCGCCGTCACACAGCATGGTGAAGACGCTGATCTTGGACTGGCCCATGGTCTTGACCACTAGCTCGACCATGGCCGCGTAGCGCGGGTCAGCCGGGCCAATGCCAACCTCGCTCATGGCCAGCCTGAAGGCTTCGAGGACCAGGCCCTCGTCGCTGATGGTGGTGCCGGCTAGATCCAGCACGGCAATCTCTGGGTTGACTGATCGCATAGTTCCTCAGTTCATCTCGTTGGTTGCGGCCAGGCCCATTGAGGCCAGGGCCTGGCCAATCGCCTGGGCCGCTTGGCGCATCGTGTGGGCTGTGACCCGACCAATGCAGCCAACGCGGAAAGTCTCTTCTTCGGTCAGCTTGCCCGGGTAGAGGATGAAGCCGCGGCGGCGGACCAGGTCGTAGAAGCGGGAGAAGGACCAGCCGTTGCCTCTTGGGGCGTAGTAGGTGTGAATGATGGGCGCCTGGACGGACTGGGGTAGGTAGGGCAACAGGTTGAGCTGCGCGGCGGCCTCAGTCAAGGCTGTCGAATTGGCCTGGTAGCGGGCCAGACGAGCCGCCCGGCCGCCCTCTTGGCGGTGATGGTCAAGCGCCACCGCCAGTGCGGCGACTACGTGAGTTGGCGGGGTGTAGCGCCATTGGCCGCTGAGCTCCATGTATTCGTACTGGTCAACCAGGTCGAGCGAAAGCGAATCGCAGCGGCCCTGGGCCTCGGTCAGAACCTCGGGGTGGCTCAGCACAAAACCAACTCCGGGCAGACCCTCTAAGCATTTGCCGCTGGCCGCCACGACCGCATCAATCGCCGGATGGTCAGCCATGACCTCAAGGGCACCAAAGGTACTCATGGCGTCGACAATCAGCTTGCCGCCGGCTCCATGGACGGCCTCTGCGGTGGTCCGAAGTGGGTTGAGCAAGCCGGTCGAGGTCTCGCAGTGGATCAAGCCAACATGAGTGAAGCCGCGTCTGACCCGCAGTACCCGGGCCAGGCGCTCGGGATCGATGGGGCGGTTCCAGCGCTCCTCAACCACATGGACCCTCAAGCCGGCCTGTTGGGCCAGGCGGGCCATGCGCTCGCCGTAGGCGCCGTTGACGCCCACCACCAGGCCACCGTTGGCCGGCACGAAAGTTCGCACGGCGGCCTCGACGCTGAAGGTGCCCGAACCCTGCATCGGCACGCAGGCCAGACCGGTAGGTACACCGCCAGCCTCAAGCAAACCGGCACGGACCCTGGCCGTTAGGGCGACGAAGTCCCGGTCCCATGATCCCCAGTCGACGCCAGCGGCCGCCCGTACCTCTGGCGCGGTGGTCAGGGGGCCTGGTGTCAACAACACTCGTTGGGTGTGGTCACAACCGTCGATCAGTCCCAGGTCCTCCAGCTCTGGGGTGACAGAGAAGGTGTGAGGCGCGATGGCTGATGCAGTCTGTGTCATGCGGGGCTCCTGTGGGCTGGGCTCTTTGTGCTCGCCACAATGAAAGACCGCCAGGGTAAACACGAGTTGAACTAAGCGTGACGATTGGTCGAACTCTTGGACAATCTTTGGGGTCACATCTCTGACCAGGCCATATGAGGCAATGTGAGGCACTTGTCTCATTGGCCAGGCGCATGGCACCGGTTTTGGGGTTGCCTTGCCAGTTGTGGGGCCACCTGTTTTGCCACGAGCATGGGACCACCTGTTTTGCCACGAGCATGGGACCACCTGTTTTGCCAGTTATTGGACCACCGCGGCGTTGCGCCCGCAGACGCCCCACAGCCCGCGCCAACAGTCGGTTTGCGGCCTCATGCCTGCCTTGCCCGCTGGCCGAAGCAGCCGCGCGTCCCCACCCATCGACCCGCCTTCCACGTGGGGCAACAAATGCCATGCCGTTGCGTATACGCAATCTGACACGTAGGATGGGTTCTATGGTTGGGATAACGAGCGAGATGGTGCGGCAGGTGCGCGTCGCGCGCGGGTTGACGATGGCCGGTTTGGCTGATCTGGCGAGCGTGCCAACATCGACGATCAGCCGCATTGAGTCGGGAAAGACCGAGCCAACAGTGGCCATGCTGTCGCGTATCGCTCGGGCTGCGGGGTTCACCTATAAGCCGACGCTAACAGAGGCGGGCAGCGATCAGCCCTTCGCAGACGCGGTCGCTCGCCTGGCCGAAGCCGACGTGGGCGAACGCGTGCGGCTGCTTGGCCGGTTCCCGATCGTGGCTTCGACCGCCCCTGTGGCACGCCGGACAGGTACGCGCCGGGTGGCTGTGCCTGGTGGCCTTGTCGCAGCTGTAGAGCTGCTGCAAGCCCAGGGCCAACATCCGGTTGTGTCGGGTGTTGAAGCAGTCGCCGCGAGCATTGACCTGATCCGATCGTTCGTCCCGCTTGTCTACGTGGATGATCCAGTACGGGTCGAAAGGTTCGCCCCTGGGGATCGGGACGCCTTCCAGGTGATGTTGCTTTTGCCGACGACCGAAAACGTGCGCCGTTGGACCCGCAACGACACGGCGACTGCGATGGTGGTTCGCGAGTGGGGGTGGCTGGACGCGATGGCATCTCCTGGCCGTCAAGGTGATATCGCCCGCGAGGAATTCGCCTCGGACCCGATGGTGCAGGCATGACCGGTGGCCCGCCGCGGTCCGGGGTCAGGATCTCGGCCCCGCGCGAACGGTTGAATGATTGGACCGAATCGACATGATCGGTTGAATGATTGGACCGAATCGACCTGATCGGTTGAATGACTGGGCCGAATCGACCTGATCGGTTGGATGACTGGGCCGAATCGACCTGAACAGCTCAATCATGGCCCCTGAGCGTTTCCCCAGGTCGGCAAATCACAGCGTGATCGAGGTGTTCATGTCGATCCGCCAGCGTCATCGAGGCGTTCATGTCGATCCGCCAGCGTCATCGAGGCGTTCATGTCGATCCGCCAGCGGCGCCCAAGGAGTGACGAGAATCCTTGGGTCGTGAAAGTGTTGGGCCTGATCGAATGCTTCGTCTAGGGCGTCCAAGGAGGGGCCGTCCAATAGCTCGCCGAATGGCTTCGTTATGCGCCGGGCGAACCCGTCCAAGTCGACTTCGCGAGCGCGGCTAGAATGGACCCATGGACTCGGCGACAAAGGTGAAAACAACCGGGAAGGCGCCTCAAAGGGCTGCTCCGGCTGCACCTGCTCCCGGCGACCGCCAGGAAGCGTTGGCAGAAATGGCGGCTGCTGGCAACTACCCTTCGACCGACGACTTCGTAGAGACTCGTTGAGGCGAATTGCGCTTTTGGACGCATGCGTCCTGGTCCCCTGGCATCTGTGTGACCTGCTGCTTTGGCTTGCCCAATACGAGTTGTTTGAGCCGCGCTGGTCTCACCGAATCCTCAATGAGATCAGGCGCGCAATGGTCACCAAGCTCGGCCGCACCAAAGACGAGACCGACAGGCTGCTGGTCGCAACCCGATGACTTACACTTGTGCCATGGCACCCGAACTGCTGGCCCTGGTCGAAAAGGGACGACTTTTGGCGCCCGACGACCGCTACGAGCTTGCCCACCAGATGCTCATCAGCGTCGATGGACCGGCAGGTGACCAGGCGAGCATGGACGCCGCGTGGGAAGCAGAGTATCGCAGCCGCATCGACGACATTGAGAGTGGCAATGTCCCGCTCGTTGACGGGCAAGAGACGATGAGGATAGCCAGACAGCGAATAGCGGCCCGCCGGACGAGCAACACCGCGTGAGGCGACGCACCTGGAGCGAGCATCCGCAGGCACGCGAAGAACTGCTCGCCGCAGCTGACAGACTCCCACCCGGCCTTGCTGAGCAGCTCATCAGACATTCTAAGAGCGCCGTTGAGGACATCTTGAGTGGGCCCGCAAGTTGGCCACCGGTTCCCTACTGGAATGGCACTCTGATTCTGCGATGGCGCACAGTCAGACCGTTCCGCATCCATGTGGTCTACTACCTCGCCGGGGACGAGGTTCGGGTAATCGCATACGCCCATGAAGCACGTGAGCCGGGGTACTGGCTGCATCGAGCGGTCGAGTAGCACCGGCACTACCGGTGGCGGCGACAGCCGCGACTTAGCACCAAAACAGGGCGACCAGTGGCGACTTAGCACCAAAACAGGACGACCAGCTCGCCGCGAGTTTTCGCGACATCGGCCAAATCCAAAGCCAGCCGCAGCTCCCTTTCAGGTGCCAGCGATGTGATACCGCTTTTCGCCCACGGCAATTTCGACGAACAGTTGCCCTCCAAGAGCTTCGGCGTATTTGCGCAGCGTCTCCAGGCGCGAATGGTCGGCACCGCCAGATTCGATTTGCGACACGCGATTCTGCCCCACGTTCATCACTCGCGCCATTTCTGCCTGAGTCAATCCAGCCTGGGCGCGCAGCTCCTTCAGTTGCCAAGCCCGCTGACGTTCGCGCAAACTAGCGACCGAGGCGGCAAGCGCATCAGCATCCACCGGTCGGACCTGGTCCAGGTCGGCGAGTGTTCTTGTCATCCTCTCTTTCCACCTTTCTTCCTGCTCTGCTTCATGATGCGCCGGTCTCAGAGGTCGTCAGAAATGGGGATCGCCTTGCGGTACCAGCTTGCCCACTGACCTGACTTGTCACCCCCATGCAGCATGATTGCCTGGCGCGTCGCGTCAAAGGCGAACAGGATACGGACTTCGCTGCGCCCGGACGATCCAGGACGCAGTTCTTTCATGTTCTTGTGCCGCGAAGCACTGACCGTGTCGACCAGCGGACGCCCCAGACCCGGTCCCTCGTCAGCAAGTACCTGGAAAGCGGCACGCACCTGGAGGTACGTGTCATCGTCAAGTGAGAGCAGCCAGTCCTCAATTAGTTCCCAGTCAATCTCCCAAGGCACGAAACTAGTATATCATGATGTACTGATAGCCGTTGCCCGTTCACCCGCGCCGCGGGGAGGGCGCCGGTCCCAGCTGGCAACCGCCGCGGCATCTGTGTGACCTGCTGTTTTGGCTTGCCCAATACGAGTTGTTTGAGCCGCGCTGCAGCGGGCATTCCCTGGGGCAGTCGTCAGGGGCTTCGAGCCGCTCGAGGCCGATCTGGTCTGCCAACCCAAGGACCGACACGTGCCGGCGGCCGCCATCAAGACGAACGCATCAATGCTGGTCACCACGAACGTCCGCGATTCTCCACCCGAGGACCTGCCCAAGGGGATCGAGGCGAACGGTTGAATGACTGTGCCAGTTCGACATGATCGGTTGAATGACTGGGCCGAATCGACCTGATCGGTTGAATGATTGGGCCGGATCGACCTGAACAGCTCAATCATGGCCCCTGAGCGTTTCTCCAGGTCGGCAAATCACAGCGTGATCGAGGTGTTCATATCGATTGGCCGTCGTCATCGAGGTGTTCATATCGATCCGCCATCGTCATCGAGGTGTTCATATCGATTGGCCGTCGTCATCGAGGTGTTCATGTCGATCCGCCAGCGGCGCCTAAGGTAGTGATGAGAATCCTTTGGTCGTGAAAGTGTTGGGCCTGATCGAACGCTTCGTCTAGGGCGCCCAAGGAGGGGCCGTCCAATAGCTCGCCGAATGGCCGGTCCGCCCCAGGGCCCGCCAAATAGTCAACGGCCTGCGCCTGTCAGTGGGCAAAGGGTAGGGCTCGGACATGCGGACGGTGGGTTTGTGCGAAAGCTCGGTCTCGCGGTGTTGGTGCTGGTCAGGGGGTATCCGGTGGGTTTGTGCGAAAGCTCGGTCTTGCGGTGTTGGTGCTGGTCAGGGGGTATCCGGTGGGTTTGTGCGGAAGCTCGGTCTCGCGGTGTTGGTACCGGTCAGGGGGGTATCCGGTGGGTTTGTGCGAAAGCTCGGTCTCGCGGGAAGGGGGTTTGGCCGATGCCGGTGCCTCAGCCAGCTCGTCGCGGCGCTCAGTCGCCCGCACCAATGACCGGTGCGTCGCCTCCTGTCTGCTTTGTCCGCTGGCCAGGCTTTTTTCCGGCGAGAGTCAGCCCAGTCTCAAGGTTGGCCCAAACGTCAGGTCCGCTCCTCGCCCCGCCAAACAGCAGCTCGGCTGGCGGACTGGGCGCGTTGAAAACCCAGTTCCGTTTGAAGACGAATGTCCGACTGTCCAAGCTGGCAATTACCCCGCGTTTCAGCAGATCGTCTCTTCTGCGCTCGATCTTGTGGCCCGTGGCCTCGCCTTCAACGCTTGACAGCAGCCCCCGTTGGCCCACCGAGCCGGCGAAGACAATGAACTCGCCATCGGGCGTTGGCGCGCCGAGCCCCCGGACCCTTGACTGGCCGACCTGATAAATGCTCTCTCCCAGCGAAACTGGATCCCACATCCAAATCGTTGATATGGGTGCGCCAATGATCCTGTCGTCAAGGGGTTCGTTGATCATGCCAGTGTGGAGCACCACCCCACAGATAAACTTGGCCCCAAGCTGATCGCGCAACCACATTAGGTGCTTTGCGTCACCCGACCTGGCCAAACCGCCGGCCTTGACCTCTATTCCCACCACACCACCGTTGGGAAACTCCAGAATCAGGTCCACCTCGCGGTCTCCGTTACCATCGCGCAGGTGGTACATGCGTGGCGGTCTTGGAATGGTGGCCAGTTCCGCCCTGATTTGGGCGGCGACGAAGGTCTCGAGCAGCTGCCCAACCAGTTTGCCGTCTCTCATGAAGTCGCCAAGGCTCAGGCCCAAAATCGCCGGCATCAGACTCGAGTCGCGCAGGAAACGCTTGGGCATCTTGACTAGGCGTTTCAATCGATTCGCGGACCAAGCTGGCACATCACCTGTGACAAACAAACGCTCAAGCAGTTGGTCATAGCGCAGGGCGGTAGCTCGACTGATCTCGGCCGCCTCGTAGAGGGATGTATCCTTAGCGACCCGCCCACTGTAGTTGGCCATGACCTGGAGGTAGCGGTGAAACCTACCTGGTTCGGGAACCTGCCCGAGCCACCTCGCTTCTTGGCCCAGTAGCCCTTCAAGATACGAATCAGCAATCCATTTCGAACGAGTCTGCTCAGTCTTCGCCAGAACCGAGCGAGGCAGGCCCCCAACAATAGCCAGCCTTAGGTAGTCATCCAGGTCAAACTGGCCGAATCTGGCTCGGTCGGGTGGCGCCAGAAGTTTCACGTCTGCTTTTGCCAGGCGTTCAACGAACGGCTGGGACGATACATGACCTACTATCTCGCGCCCAACCATGGGCTCCATTGAAAGGCTTAGCACTCTGCCTGTGAACGGCCACTTGTCTTTCAACGAATCCGGCGAAACCGAACCGGCAAGCAGGAACCGACCGGTCCCACCCCAAAGGTCAACCTCACGTTTGACCGCCGCAGCCAGACCGGGCACCAGCTGCCACTCATCTAACAGAACCGGCTCACCAACCGCCCTCAGCGCCGCTTGCGGATCGGCCGTGAACACATCCCGGGCAGTGTCATCAGCCAGGTCAACCATGTCAAGGGCCAACCGCAGCGACGACCTTGTCTTTCCAACAGTCCGCGGACCAACAACCATGACGGCGGGGAATTCGGCCAAGAGGTCTTCTAGGCAGCCGTCAATCAACCTGGGAAAGTAGCAAGAGTTGGCGTCTCTTGTTGGTCTCCTCGCCATGCGGCAACCATACCAAACTACCTGCGAATTTACTATCTAGCAGCAGTTACATGTGCTATCTAGCAGCAGTTTCATAGGCGGTTTAGCAGCTCCGCTGTCTGCTATCTAGCAGCTCGTGGCCGCGCGGCGTCAGGAGTCGAGCTTGGAGTAGTCAGTCAAGACGTCCGGTAGCACCACCAGCTCACCGCGAGTTTTCGCGACATCGGACAAATCCAAAGTCAGCCGCAGCTCCTCTTCTGCCGTGCCCAACTCCCCCAAAACCCGGCCCATCGGGTCGATCACGCGCGTATGCCCGCAGCCCGAACCGCCGTCTTGGCCCGCCGCGGCCCGGGTCGAGTTGCAGGCCAACAGGAAGATTTGCGACTCGATTGCCCTGGCCTTGGTCAAGGTCAGCCAATGGTCCAGCCGGGCACCAGGCCAAGCCGCCGGCACCACTACCAGTTCAGCCCCGCGCAGGGCGATTTGATGCCACAGACCAGCGAAACGCAGGTCATAACAGGTGGTCAGGCTGATGCGGGCAAATGGCAGCGCGGTCACCGGCAGCGAGCGCCCCGGGGTCAGGATCTCGGCCTCGCGCGAACGGTGGGAAAACAAATGGACCTTGGAGTAGCGGTGTACCAGCTCGCCGCTAGGCCCAATCAGCACGGCGGTGTTGCGGATCTGACCTTGGGTGTCATGCTCCAGCAGCGAGCCGGCCGCCAAGTAGAAGCCACGGCGCCGGGCGAGTTGGCGACACATGGTCATAGTTGGCCCTTCGAGGCTCTCAGCCTCTTCCCGGTAGCGGTCGAAACCGAAATAGCCGGTTGGCCACAGTTCTGGTAGCACCACTAGGTCAGCCGGGGCCAGATTATCGAGCCAGGCTCTGACCCGCTCCAGGCGGGCGGACTTGGGTTCGCTGGCAGGGCTGGCCAATTGCAGCAGCGAAACTGTTAGGGATTGGGCTCGGTCGCTCTGGCCGGTTTGGCTCACGTAGCCAGCCTAGGGCTTGGCGCCTTAGCCCGATGCCGGCCCTCATCCTTGGGCCTATGCCAGGGCTCGACCTCGCGGGTGTTGGGGCTGCCAGGGCTCGGTGTCGCTGCCTCGGCGGTGGGGCGGGTCTACGCTGCCGACAAGGGGCGCACAGCCGGCAGATCCAGGGCGCGGGCTTGCCAAAGATCGTAGGCGGATTGCATTGCCAGCCAGGCGCGGGCTGTTCCTACCTCTGCCATGTCTAGCCGGAGCGCTAATGCAGGGCTGATCGCGGCGCGTCCGTTGGTGACACGACTAAGCGCGACGCGTGACACCAAGCCTTTTGGCGGCCTCAGTCACAGTAAGACCCAGTTCAACCAGCACGTCTTCCCGCAGAATGATGCCGGGATGCACCGGATCATGCATAGTCATAGCCTCTCCTAGTGGTAGTCCTGGTAGTCCACCAGTTCCACATCATTTGATGTTGTGAACCGGAATGTGATTCGCCAGTTGCCATTGACCCAAATAGACCAATGATCGCCAAGCCGGTCACCTTTCAGTTGGTGTATCCGAAAGGCTGGAAGCGACAAATCCTCTGGACCGGCAGCAACGTCAAGCGCCGTCAGGATGCGAGTCAACTTGGCCACGTGGTCCGCGCGAACGCCTCTTTTTGACCCTGTGGTGTACAACACCTCCAAGCCCTTGTGGCGAAAACCAACGATCACGCTTGAGTGTATCGCGTCACGTTACGCGATGCAAGCAACAGGCTCGGTGTCGCTGCGGGGTTGTTATGCCAGGGCTCGACCTCGCGGGTGCTGAGGGCTGGTCAGTCCAAGGGCTTGGCGCCTTCGGCCGATGCCGGCCCTCGCCCCAGGCTTATGCCAGGGCTCGACCTCGCGGCATTGGGGCGGGGTAGCCCGTTGCGGGAGTGACTAGAGCGTGGCGCTGGAGAAGCACTTAGAGCCGGCGCTGGGGGCCAACGAGCCGATCGAGCAGATGTAGTCGCCGGGCACAATCGAATTGTTGAGCATTGAATCGGTCACGATGATGGACGTAATGGTAACCATTGAAGGGTTGACCACATGGTAGGTCCACCAGATCTTGGTACCGGAAGCCAACACCGAACCCAGCGGTACCTGGGTGCCGTATTGCTCAATGTCCGCGGCGCTTGAATCGGAGCCTGCCGGCACATCCTTCCAGGCCTTCAGCGTGATCTGGATCGAGCCTGGGTCGTTGGTGGTCAATGTGATCGAATCAGACACCGTCAGGTCTTGGAATCCCAGCACCCTGGCCGTGACCTCGACCCTGACCACCTGACTAGGCAGGTAACCGGATGTGGAAAAAGTGGCGCTGGTGGCGCTGGGAACGGCTGTGCCATCGACGTACCACTGGTAGGTCACTGAGTTCGGTGTCTCGCTCCAGCTAGGTGTGGCCGTCAGGGTCGACCCAACGGTGGTGCCGCCGCCAATCGAAACCGAACCGGTGAAGGTCGGCAGGTAGGCGATTACCTGCTGAGCCGAGACACTGCCAGGCACCAAACCAAACTTGGTGGCGTAAACATCGCACTCGGCGATCTGTCCAGACGACCAGCCGGTGGTGTCTAGAGTCCAGCCGGTGGCTCCGGTCACAACGGAACCGCTGCGGAACCAGGTAACGGTCTGGGAGTCGGGCGTTTCATTCCACTCGACATCGCAACGCAGAATCACTCCAGGCTCGAACACCTGGATTGGCGATGTACTGTCAACCACAAGGTGGGCCGCGCCGTCCAAGTGGATCAGCAGCAGCTCAGTTGTGACATCGATGATGCCGTTGCTGTAGCCCGTCTTTGTACCCTCGACGACAACCTCAATTTCGTCGCCGCCCCACAGCCCGGTGGTGTCGAAGGTAGCGCCGCCGTTGGCCGCGCTGGCCTGCTTGGCTTGCACACCGTTGACGTACCAGGTGTAGACCTCATCCACGTCGATAGTGTTCCAGGAGGTGATGGCCGTCAGCGTGGTGCCAGGCAGCAATAGTCCGTCGAAGTAGACGTATCCGCTCAGGTCAAACAGCTGCAGGGTGATTTCGTCAGTCGCCAGACCGTCGTTGTAGTCCTCAAGCGTGGCGCGGGCCACGACCTTGATGACGTCGCCACCAATCAGACCGGTGGTGTCAAACGAGGCGCCGGTAACGTCATCGCGCAGCGCGCCGTTGACGTACCACTCATAGGTGACTGAATCGGGCGTCTCATACCAGGAATCAAGCGCCACCAATGTGTAGCCGGCCAAGAACGTGCCAATGATCTCGACCGAACCGTCTAGGTCAAGGAAACTCAGGTTGACAGCCGCACTCAGCACAGTGTTGTTGTAGCCAGGGACGGCCCCGGTGACCTCGACTGAGACCTCTTGACCACCATGCAAACCGGTCGTGTCAAAACTGTCAGTGGTCGCCTGGTCGACAGGCACGCCATCGACGTACCACTGATAGCTCACCACCAGATCATCGATGATCGGGTCCAGGGCCCAGAAGTCTTCCGCTAGGAGCACGTGGCCAGGCCGCAGGTCGCCAGTGATCGACAGCGAGCCGCCAATATCCGCCAGCGGCGGCGGCGGCGGGTCGCCCAGGTAGGCCACTGTAGAAACCGTGGCCGGGTTGTAGTCGGTCTTGGTGGCGCGGGCTTCTAGGCGCACCGAATCGGTTGAAAGCAGGCCGGTGGTGTCGAAATACGGGCCAATGTGGGATTCGGTCGGGGAGCTGCCAACGAACCAGTAGTAGGTCAGCGAATCGGGCTCAACATCCCAGCTTGACCCGGCGGTCAAAACTTGGCCCGGGATCAACTTGCCGGAGATGTAGACCGAACCGTGCAGGTCGTCCAGCACATGTGTGGGCGCGAACAGCTCTGCACTGGTCTCCGCCTCGGCGTCAACATAACCAGCCTTGGTGGCTTTGGCGACCAAGCGCACCACAGTTTGGTCAGACAGTCCGGTGGTGTCAAAGGTCTCGGCGCACAACTCTGGCTCAGCGGCGGCATCGATGTACCAGCAATACTCAACTGAATCGGGCGTCTCGTTCCACTCCGCACTACCGGTCAGCTCTTGTCCCACCTCATACAGGCCAACAATTGTGGCCGAGCCATACAGGCTGCCCGGCGCCACCGGCGGGTCGAATAGAGTCCTTTGGGTCTCGGCCGCGGCATCCAAGCTGCCCGTCTTTGAGGCCGTGGCCAGGACCTTGACAACGTCGCCAGGGTTGCGGCCAGAGGTATTGAAAGTGTTCGAAGGACCGGTTTGGACCACCTGGTCGTTGACCGTCCAGGTGTAGACCACCGAATCCGGCACGGCCGTCCAGTTGGCTACCGCCGTTAGGGTGTTGCCGGGCATGGCCAGGCCGGTAATGGCAACCGAGCCCTGGAAGCTGCGCGCGCCAAGCCGCGCGCCGGTCTCGGCCGCGGCAGCCTGGAAACCGGATTTGGTGCCGTCAGCGTGAACCCAGACCACGTCGCCAACTTGGAGTCCAGCCGTGGAGAAGTACAGCTGTCCATCGAAGGCGGATTTGCGCGTGCCGTTGACTGTCCAGTAGATACCGGAAGTGTTGACGCCGTCATAGTTCCAGGAGATCTCGGCGTGAAGGGTCTCATCGACAAACAGCAAACCTGAGATTTGGGCGCTGCCAATCAACCGTGGCGAGACAATCGGGATCATGGCGGTGGCAACGAAGTTAGGGAAGCCGGCTTTGGTGCCGGTGACTTCGACCCGGACAAAGTCACCGTTGACAAAGGGGTCGGTCACAAGGGCGGACAGCGTCTTGCCAGACTGGCCCAAAAGCTCGGTGCCGTTGAGGTACCACTTGTAGCTCAACGAGTCCGGCTCCATTGACCATGACGACTGGGCCGTTAGGACTTGGCCCGGCATGTTCAAACCTGAAATACCAGCGTTGCCGGTAAAGACATCAGCCATCCAGTCGTTGGCGTCGACCACCTTTGTGGTGGTCGAGGCTGATCTTGGCAGTGTGGTTAGGCCGCTGAGCGCCGTCACCGCCAGAGTTACCGTTGAGGTGCTCCCAACAGCGGCCCCAGGCGGGATTAGCACCAGTACCGTGATTTCGGTTGACTGCCCAGGTGCCAGGTCCGTGGCCGGTGGCTGGACCATAATGACTTCCCACCCCAAGGTGGCGCTGGGCGTGGCCGCAATTTGCGCTAGAGGGGCGTTGCCTGAGTTGACCACAACGAAGGTGTGTGCCGCCATGTCCCCGGCTCGCCCGGTGTTGGGGCTAGAGGCCAATACCGTCATCGGGTCAGGCATCTTGACGGTGGTAGTGGCGTCTACACTGGCGGTTTGCCCCGGTGCTAAGTCCGGCAGAGACCACTCGACAAACAGCGAGGCGTCAACGTTGCCAGCGGCTTGACCAGTGACAGTGTTGGGCAGGGCGTGGGCCGCGACCGCCGCTAGTCCGCCGGCCGGCGTGCCGCCGTAGTAGCCGGACCAAGGCGTCATGGCCGATCCAGTAAAGGCCAACGTACCGGCGTTGGCGTTGGTGGTGTTACCGGTAAAGAGCGTGTTCATGCCGACCAACACGTCGGTGTAGCCCTGGGGTGAACCGGCAAAGTTGGTGTCCCCGCCCCAGAAGAGCTTGTTGCCTCTCAAGGTGGTGGCACCAGTGTTGGTCACCGACCAACGTTGATTGGCCACGCCGGTGGTCACGTTCATGTCCATGAAGTGGGTAAACTGCAGCCCCTTGGTGCTGGACAGGTTCCAGGTCATTTGCGCGCCAGCCACACCAAAGAGGTTGGCGGCGGCAATTGTGCCGTTGCCTAGGGTGCCAACGGGCGAACCGCCCTTGCCGGGCGCGCCCGGGTCTAGCCCAGTGAAGTCGTTGCCGGTGGTGCCGCCCAGGTAGTAGGTGCCGTAGTTCCTTGAAGTGCCGGTTGAGGCCGGTGCGTCCGGCATGTACCACATGAAGCCGTTTTTCGAGCCGGGGTTGTTGCCGCCGTTCCAGACCTGGGTGTTCTGGTTGCCGTTTAGGTACTTGTTGGCCCAAGCCTGGTTGCCGCCAGAGTCAACTTCGGCATAGAACGTCGAGTTGGCGCCCAATGTTAGGCCAGTGGTCGCATGGGCGGGCAGAGCAAAAAGCCCGCTAGCTGCCAGCGTGGTCACCAGCAGGGCTACTAGCCGCCGCTTAGATACGCGTTTCAAATTCCCGTCCTCCTTGAGCCCAGGGGGGGTCCTGGCTCCACTTATTACAAGGGCGGCGTTGCGTTAATCATTCCCCCTAGATGGCTCGGCTGGCCCATTGCCCGATGCCGGCCCTCAACCAGGCAGCCAGGTCGCCTTTCCGCGCCTCTGACCTGCAAGAATGCACCCAGTGCGGCCAATTGCGCCCTGAGCGCAACCCGGCGAGTCGCCGGTGTGCCAAAGCTCGGTCTCGCTGCATTGGGGGTCGTTGATTTGCCCATTTGCAGCGACACCGAGGTTTGACAGTGCAGTGTGCGGAAGCTCGGTCTCGCTGCATTTGGGGGGACGGGAGGCAGTGTGCGGAAGCTCGGTCTCGCTGCATTGGGGGTGGCGGGAGGCAGTGTGCGGAAGCTCGGTCTCGCGGCAGAAGGGCTGATTGGGGGTTGGGGGATGGGGTGAGTCTGGATGGGGGGTGGCGGGAGGCAGTGTGCGGAAGCTCGGTCTCGCTGCATTTGGGGGGACGGGAGGCAGCGTGCGGAAGCTCGGTCTCGCTGCGGATGGGGGGGTTACGCGGTAAACGCCGTGTGGGGTGCTGCGCCTGGCGCAGCACCCCACACGGGTTGATGGTTATCGTCTCAGTTCGAGGGCCTGACTCTCGGCTAGCTTCCTGGAAGCTTGGCCATTGGTCGGCCTCGAAGTTGAGGCGTTATTACTAGGCGGCGTCTTCCTCCTCGCGGCGACGGCGCTTGAGTGCCAGCAGCAGCAGCAGACCGGTCAGCAGGGCGCCAAGGGCGGCACCGCTCAGGCCAATCAGGTCATTGGAACCGGTGAACGGCAGCTTGCCCTTGCCTCCTGGGCCCGGATAATTCTGCGGGTTGTCAGGTGGCCCTTGCCGGTCAACTACCTGGAAGGAGCCTTCGACAATGCCCGAGAGGTTGCCACGCAAGACATCTTTGTGAGTCGCAATCGTGGTGCCAATCGGGATGATGTAGTTGAAGACGACCTTGCCGTTGGCATCAGCATTCGAGATACCGATTTGATACGGCGCCGAATACTGAGTTGCCTGGATCCGCTCGAACGGCTGGAAGTTCAAACCGGTTACGGTCTGACGCTGACCAACCTCAACCGTGGGCACCAAGATGGCAATCTTTGGAATGCCGATGCGCCACTGCTTGATCGAGGTGTTGCCAGCCGGGTCGGTTTCAGTGATCGTGATGATGGTGCCTTCCGGCAGCTTGCTGGGCAGATCGATCTTCCAGGTGCCATCCGGCAGAACCTCGGTCTCGCCAAGCTTGTTGCCGTCCTTGTCCGTGATCACAATCTTGTCACCAGGCCTGTCACCCTTGCCGGTGATGGAGGTGCCATCAGACGGTTCTGGGTTGGGGCCAGCTGGTGGAATCTTGTTCACGATGACCGTTTCGACGGCCTCGTAACCAGCATCATCCCTCACGGTGGCTTCGATGACGGTCGAGTCGTCCGGAATCTTGGTCGGAGTACAACTGAACTTGCCCTGCGGATCCACCGTCACACCGGCGCAAAGGACATCGCCTGTTCCCTTGTCGATGACGTCCACTGTCATGGGACCGTCGGTCCCAGGATTGTAGCCAGGCACCTTACCGGAGATGGTCGAACCATTGGTCGGGTCGAGTTCCGGATCATTAGGCCCTTGACCCTTGACCACAATGCTGGCCAGCATCGAGGTGAAGGTGTGGTCAGCATCGCCCTGTGGCGTGCCGTCAGAGTGACCGATGTGGTCCCGGTTGACGGCGAAGGCGAAGAGCTGATCACCGTGGCTCTTGGTGCTGTTGAAGGTGCAAGACCAGTTGCCACTGGCGTTGACCACAGTGGTGCACACCAGGTTGCCAGTGTTGGGGCTATTGGTGTCATAGACCTCGATTGTCAGGCCCGGCTCGGCCGTGCCGCTGACCATATTGGCCTGGGCCCTGGCGTTGGCGTACACCGGCGTTAGCGGGGTAGGCACGAACTTGACAGTCAGGGTGTCTTGAGCATTACGCCCGTCAATGGTGAAGCTGAGCTTGACATCGCCGGCGTAGCTCGAATCAATCACCGCCGAGTAAGTGCCGTTGCCATTATTGGTAGCCACAACACCGGCGGGGTTACCGGCCAAAGCATTGTCAGTAAAGACGCGCACCTGGCTGGTGGCACCGGTAACAATGGAGCCGTTGTCGTCACGCAGGGTAACGGTGACCAAGACCGAGTCAGTAATGCCGCGGGCCCTTGGATCAGCCCGGTTGGCCTCAATGAAGCCGCGGTCGCGGGCAATCTGTGAGGTCTGGTCACTGGGACCGCCAACCGAGAAGACGGCCGTGGCCGGCGACCCGGTGATCTTGTTGGCGGGCACCTCGGCCGCCGGCCTCGTCCCGAAGGTGGCCCAGACGTAGTACGTACCAGGCGTGGTCCGAGTGAAGGTGGCTTGAGCCACACCGCCGGTATTAGGCGCCGTCAAGGTTGTAACTGCACCACTGGCATCTGCGTTGGTGGTGGTGACGTAGAAGACAACGTTGCCAGAAGTGGTCGGGTTGCCGTACTGGTCGTTGACCTGAACCTTGAGCACGTAGCTATCAGTGCCGTTAGCGATTACCTTGGCCGGATCCGAATTGCCGGCGTTTGGTGTCACTGTCAGCAGCGACGCATCTTTGTCCCCACCAGGAATGGCAGTGAAGGTGAACGGTGCCGGCGAACCCTGGGCTGCGCCCAGAGCCTGGCTGTTGGCCGCTGCCCCAACCTTGAAGGTGTCCGCCTTGGTTGAACCAAAGACAATCTTGGCCTCACCGTTGGCATCAGTGGTGTTGTCCTGCGACACGATCCAAGCCCTTGGATCAGACGCGCCGGCCATTGCGGCCACCAGCGCCGGATCACTCAGGTCCCAAACCACTGGGACGCCACCAGGGCCGGTTCCGCCACAAGTGGCCGGGTTGCCATGGGAATCCAGGGCCTTTAGCACAACTGTCTGGCGGTTGGCCACGCCGTTGCCCACCTCAACGCTGGCCGTTGGGCCGGTCAGGCTGCTCATGGTGACATCAACGCAATCAGACTTGAAAGTGATGGTCTGCGGCGAATCGCCAATCTCGACCCAGGCACCAGCCGGATGGGTGATGCCCGTGGCCGTGTCAGTCCAAGCACTACGTAGCTGGACATAAGCCCTGACCTCGTAGCTACCGGACTTAGCCGAGGCGATGTTGAGGTTGTAGATGCCGCCAGTACCAGTGCTAGCAAGCTGCGACTGCAAACCGCTGCCATCCTCATGCGCCCAGGTCACGCGCACTGCCTCGCCCGGCAAGCCGTTGTCGAAGGCGTCAGCGATGTAGACCCTAGCCGTGTGGTAGGTCGCACCAGAACTAGAAACTAGAACCGCACCAGGCCCAGTTGGGATTGACAGGTTCGAGAAGGCCTTTGGATCGGGGTCATCGCTGGTGAACGTAACCGGCGCCTGGTAGGCAAGCGGTGCCGAATCAGTGCCGTTAGCACCCTTGGTGATCCAATTCGTGGCCGGTGAGCCAACGGAAGCCGTCACGTTGTGCGTGGCAGCGACATTCGAGCTGACATTGATCGTGGCCAAGCCGGCGCCCGCGCCACCACCAATGGTGGTGCCGACCGAAACATCGGCTGGTCCGGTGTAGTTGGTACCGCCAACGGTGGCCTTCAAGCCGGTTAGCAAGCGGAACCAGACCGGGATTGGCACTTCGGCGCCAGTAACTGGGTCGAAGCACTGCGGCGGGTTGCCGTTCTTATCCCTGATGGTGGCAATCACCGGCAGTGTCGCTCCGCCGACCTTGGCCGTGGTGGCCGGTGGGGTCAGCGTGGCGGTATAGGTGCTCGGATTATCCGGTTCAATGCACAGGCCAACGAACTTGGCGTAACGAACAAAGGTGGTTCCGCCCTGCGTAGTTGGCACTGGGTTGCCGCCGTAGATGGCGCCAATTTGATAACCCGGATCTGGGCTGGACACTGTGGTGACCAGCTCCAGCACCACCTGGCCGGCGGCGTTGGTCGGATAGTATCCGGCCCCGCAGCTGCCGTTGGATGGTGAACCCTTGACCGTGACATTGGCCGGCAAGGACGCCGCGACGCATACGCCGGAAACCGGGATGTCGCCGGAATCACGCAGCGTAACCGTCAGCTTCCAAGAATCGGAGCCATCGGCCAGGACCTTGTGGCCCGCCCCGGCGGTCTCCACCAAGGTGAAGTCCATCTTGTCGGGCGCAACCGTTCCTGGCCGGAACCGGACCACACCGCTGCCAGCCGGCTCGGTAGCCGTCCGGCCTTGGGCAGTCAGGTCCATAGTGGCCGTGACCGTGAAGTCGGTGGCAACGTTCTGATCTGAGGCGAACAGCGAGGTCAGCTCAACATAAGCCAAGCCTTGGACCACGTTAGCACTGCGCGTGCCGTCATAACCATTGGGCCAGTAGCAAGCCTCCCTGGCGCTATCAACGCTGGGATCACAGCTCTTGACCGTGATGGTCTTGGCTGCGGCCCCGCCGCCCTGCGGCACAAACATCGGTGAATCGCCAGCCGGCACCGTGAAGGTGACGTTAATGCCAGGCACACCATGGCCACTGGGGTCAACGACAATGGTCCGAGCCCAAGACTTGGCCGTACCGTTAGGCAACGTGTCGGTGGACTTGGTCTTGAAGCCGGCGATGGTCCCATCAATGTCCACTGTGCAGCCAATGAACTGAGCGCGCTGCGGTGATCCACTCACATCAGTCCAGCCTGCAGTTCCCTGCACCTGAGCCTTAATGAAGACATATTGGCAAGAAGCCGATGAGAACAGGTAGTTGGACATGCCGTTGACATCAGAGTTGACATCGGGGCTGACCGGGTTCCAGACCACGCCAGTAGCCGGCAACGTTGGGTTGTCCGTGGCCGTCCAGAAGAACCGTACCGGCTCGTCAGACACTGGGTTGTCAAGTTCATCCGCAGTAAAGACCTGAGCCCGGTGCTGATCAGTACCATTGGCCAGCTTGGTGGCTCCACCAGCGGCCGTTGGAATCGTCAGGATCGAATGGTCCTCGTGGACGCGCCCGGCCTTCCAAGCCAGGTTGACAATGCCGTCAACCCGGACGTTGGCCGCACCCGCCGTGGTGGCGGTAGCCGCCTTGACCATGGTGATCCGGCTGGGCGAGGCGCCCTTGATGTCAGCCGTCACCTGGTAGGTGCCGCTGCAGAAAGTGACCAGGTCGAGTGAAGCCACACCATTGACAATGCTGACCTCTTGGTCACCCTTGAGGGCGAAGACATCGGCCCCATCGGTTGGGCAAGTTGTCGTGGGCACGTGGAAAATGATTGTGCCGTTGTCGACTGCGTGACCGTACTGGTCAACCGCCTTGGCCGTAACCGTCTGAGTGGCGCCCGGCAAAACCACGCCAGGCACATCAACTAGCCAGGTGTTATTGACCGTGGGCGCCTGAGTCTTGAAGACCAGGTTGGCCGTGGCCGCTGGGTCGGTGATTGTCTTCCAGGTGCCAAGCGACTGGACCTGAACTGGCACGTTGAAGGTGCCAGGTTCAGTCGACTTGACGTGGAAGGTGAATTCACCCCAGTCCCCGCCGGCTGGCGTACCAGTGACATAGTCAGGGCCAGGCTCGACAATCGACAGACTTGGTAGCCCGTTCAGATCGAGCCGCACCGGCGCCCTGTCAACCAGGATTGACGAGGTCGACACGATTGTCACCTTGATGGCGTAGGTGTCGCTGCCACCGGCCACCACATGGGTGGAGGCGGCAGCGGGATCAGGATCGACCGTCCAACTCGACTTGGTCTCATCCGGCGCCCCGGGCCCGAACGAGATTCCGCGAGAGTCGCCTGGCACCTTGATGGTGGCGCCACCGGTGGTGGCTGTCACCTGGAAGAGGCCAGGTTCATCGGAACGGATATCCGCCCAGACCATGCCCGGAACGTAAACCCCACCCTGAGTGCACCAAGCCGGCGTCGAAGCCACCGCCACTAGCGGGCAGCTGGTCAACGTCACGCTGGTGGTGGTCTTGGTGGTACCAAACCACGGACCAGGCACGCTGGCCGCGCCTTGGCTAACCGCCAGGGTCACGTCGACCCCAGGCACCGGGTTACCCTTGGCGTCCTTCAGGACAACCCTGGCCCAGTGCGAGGCGGAGCCATCGGCCAGGGCCGTGCCGCTCGAAGTCTCGAAATCAGAATCCGGTAGCGATAGCGGTCCATGCGTGAACAGCATCGAAACCGGCGAACCATCCTTGACCTCAAAGCCAGCATGAGTGGCCCTACCTTGCCAGGTACCAGCCTTTTCGGTGGAGAAATACACGGTGGCCACGCCGTTGGCATCGACCACAGCGCTATCTGGAACGTTGGGCTGACCCGCCATGGTGAACTGGAAGGCAACCGAAGTGGTGGCCGCAGCCTTGACTGGGTTGAGGTCGGCGTCGAACAGGCTGACCCTGACGGTGTAGCGCTGCGCACCGTTGGCCACCATTGGACCGGCTTCAAGTACTTCGATCTTGGACTTGTCGTAGTCGACAGATCCGGCGATGAACTCGGCTTTAGCCGGGCTGCCAATGGTGATCGTGGTGGTACCGACTGCTGCATAGACGTCGTAAATGGCGGCGTCCCTTGACCGCAGCGTCAGATCGGCCTGACCGGTGGTGCCACTGTTCATGATGCAGGCACCTGGACCAGTGACGTTTCCGGTGACGCCGTTGCAGCCAGTGGCCCAGGTACCAGTCGGGACCTGGAACGTGACGTTGGTGTTACGTACCGCGTTGTTGTTGGCATCGCGCAGAATCGCGTTGATGACCTGAGTGGCAGTGCCGTTGGCCGTGGCGGCCGTTGCCGGCGAGACCAGTCTGGAGTTCGCCGGGCTAACCGGCCCCTCGCAGAAGGTAATCTCAGCCGGGCTGCCGGTGGCGGCTCCCTGTGCCGTGGTCGCGCGGACGTAGTAGGTACCGGTCGTGGTTGAACGCAGTGTCACATTGACCTCGCCGGGCCCAGTCCCAGTTGATGTGACATATGGGGCAGATGGCGCCATCGTCACTGGACTATCAACTGTCAGGCCAATGGTGGCGCCATTGACCCCGATGTTACTGGCGTCGTAGGCCGTGACCTTGGCGGTCCAAGTGTCGGTGCCATTGGCCACGACGCAGCCACCTGGGCCAGTGGCTGTGCCTTCCGCAACCGCCAGGGTGGCGTGGTCGACGCCATCGGGCCCAAACTCCAGCTGAACTGAAGACGGGCTGACCGTGATGCCGGAAATCGCGGCCGTCAGGGTAACTATCTCTTGGAGGGTGTCAACAACGTCAACCTCGGCCAGACCGGCGCCCGAGACGGTCATGGTCCGGGTCTTGCCGCCACCGACGAAGGTGGCATCACCGTTGACCGCGAACTGAACACTAGTGACCCCGTTGACCGGGTTGTTGTTCTTGTCAACCACCAAGACAGTGGCGTGATGGGCATTGGCCGCGAGACCAGTGTTCAGCACCTTGCCGGTTGTGGCGGTCAAAGTAGCTGAGACAGCTGGCCCGGCAATGAATTCGGCCTGCTTTGGCGAGCCGCTGACCGGGTTGGTCTTCAAAGCTACCGTCGCCTGGACCGAATACATCCCGGCCCTGACGTCGGTGAAGTCAATCACCGCGACGCCAAGGTCTGTCAGAACCTGCCTTGTGCCAGCCGTACCCGAGCCGGTGGTCGGGGTCCAGGTCAAGGTCACCAGCACCTGACCGTCATCCCGTTCAATCACGTTGCCGAAGGCGTCCCTTATGGTGACGCGGGCTGTGTGGTTTTGGTCTCCAGCTATCTTCTGCTCACCCTGGGTCAGCAGTTCCAGGGTGGACATGGTCTCATCGACCTCTTTGTCCTCGTGGAAGACAGCCGTGGCCGGTGAATTAGTTTGGATGGCGGCGCTGTTGGTACCCACCGTGGCAACGGCAGTGATCGGGGTGTAAGTGCCCTTGACCGTCGAAACCAAGGTCAGTTCGGCGATGCCCTTATCAGTGCCGGCCGTGCTACCGGTGGTCATGGTGCAGATCACACCGGCACCACCAGTCACATCGATGGCCTCTTCGCAGCCCTTAGCCGTGGTGTTGGCTGGCACCGTGAAGGCGACCTTGGCACCAGGAATCAAGTTGCCGGCTCCACTGGCACCGAAGGAGTCCCGCACCGTGGCCCTAATAACTTGGGTATCAACACCGTTGGCCAAAGCCGAAACGGTCGGCGAATCCAATCTCGAATTGACACCGTTGGGCGGCCCGGCGCTAAAGACTATGTCCTTGAACCTGACGTTGGAGTTGACCGCGTTTGCCCAGATCGGGTCACCTGCCACCGAAACAGTTGTCCTGAAGGTGCCGTCAAACAGCGAGGTGACAGTAGCCGTGGCGGTGCCGGTTTCGTCGGCTACCAGTGACCATGGTGAGGACACCGGCCCTGACGGGTCGATAACGACCAAGGCAGAGCCGTAATAGGCCGGGTTGCCATCGACATCACGCAGGTGCGCGGTGATTGTGTACGAGGCCGTGCCATTGGCTAGAAGCGGCCCAGCCGGAGTCACTGTGAACCAGGACGTGTCCGGATGTGGCGGGTTGTCCGTGAAGGAAACCTTCTCAGTCACAGTCGATTCGGTCCGCGTGGTGCCGACCGTGATCGAGGCCTTGACACCATAACCGCTTAGATCGGCGAACTGGTTAGCCGGTATGTCAACGTTGCCATAGTAGGACCAGGCGTAAACCGTGGCCCAACCACCAGCCACTGAGGTGGCAGATTCGTCGGTCTTGCCAGAGCTGAGGCTATTCCAAGTTGGGCCAGTTGACACAGGCGAACCAGTCCGGGCCCACAGCAAATGGAAGTCGACCGAGACACCCGTAATTGGGTTCTTGTAGCAGTCTTGAACCTTGACTCGAGCCCAGCGCGATTCGTCGCCAACCTTGGCGTTACCGGCTTCGGTTTCTAGTGACGCCAGGGTCTCGTTGACGCAGAGGTCGTTGGGGACAAAGTCAGCGTAGCTGGGTGACCCGTTCCCGACCTCCTCGGTCGCACCGGTCAGGACCAGGTAGGCCCGCACTGTGACAGTGCCAGCCAGGGTCGAGGTGAACTCACAGGTAGCAATGCCAGAGGTGTCAGTAGTTGCCTCGCACTCAACGTCAGACGATCCCACCGGATCAAAGGTGAAGCGAACTTTCTGCCCATCAATCTTGTTGTGCGCTGGGCTGTCGTCCTGCACCAGCACCTGAGCCGTGTGGTACTCAGTACCAACCTTCTTGGTGCCCGTGGTTGTGATCGACAAGTACGAATCGTTGGCGGAAGCCGGTCGCGGTGTCCACCAAAGCAGTGCCCTGCCATCGGTCCGCACCGGCGTGGTGGCTTCAGTTGGAGCTGAAGCGTCTCGTACCGCCGTGATCGGTCCAACCGGGTTACCGGTCGTGGCCGTTATGGCATAGGCGTTCGACTGCGTCACGGCCGTATCCGAGACAACCGTCAAGGTGGCTGTGCCACCAACTGTTGTCCTGGTGACAACCACACCCGGACCACCAACCGTGTCGGCACCACCGCCGACACCCTTGGCCGTCACATTCGTCGGAATCGAGAACGTCACCACAGAGCCGTCCGCAACTGGGAAACCACCAGAATCGCGCAGACGTGCCTGTACCACCTGCTCTACGCCGACCATCGTCGACGTGCCAGGCTCAACCAACCAAGACATATCCGGATCGGGATAATCGGACACGAACACGAGTGTGGCTTTAGCCGCCGGATGCTCAATATTCCCATAAGAACCACTAGCCAACATCACCTGCACTGGAACCTCATACGTCCCAGGCTTAGTCGACTTCACATGGAACGTGAA
>WQXJ01000033.1 GCA_009784895.1 Micrococcales bacterium
CAGGGCCTCAACCAGGTCGCGGGCGTCACTCTCGGGATCACCCCCGCTCGCGCGGGGAACACAGCGCCTCAGCGATGGCACACAACTCACGGAAGGGATCACCCCCGCTCGCGCGGGGAACACCCCCGCCCGTAGCGCATCCATGGCCTCACGCTGGGATCACCCCCGCTCGCGCGGGGAACACAAACTGGCCGCCGCCAAGGTTATGGCTAAACAGGGATCACCCCCGCTCGCGCGGGGAACACCACGGATCGGACAGGCTCAATTCTTGGCAGATGGGATCACCCCCGCTCGCGCGGGGAACACATTATCGGGATCGTACTTGCGGCCCTGATGACGGGATCACCCCCGCTCGCGCGGGGAACACGGCCTCACGGAGTCCCTTGAGGTCGCCGGGCAGGGATCACCCCCGCTCGCGCGGGGAACACGCGCGCTCAGTCTGGCGGTTGAGGCAGCCGGCGGGATCACCCCCGCTCGCGCGGGGAACACATTTCGCCGGGCACACCTGTGTTACCTGGGTCGGGATCACCCCCGCTCGCGCGGGGAACACAGTGTCGGGGCCGTGCCAGTCGCCGTCGGGCTGGGATCACCCCCGCTCGCGCGGGGAACACTCGGGGTGGGCTTTCAGCCAGAGCAGATTCTGGGGATCACCCCCGCTCGCGCGGGGAACACCTGGACCGTCCACAGGACCGAAGCCAGTCTTAGGGATCACCCCCGCTCGCGCGGGGAACACTCGGCGTCCCGTGCCGATATTGTGGCAATAGCGGGATCACCCCCGCTCGCGCGGGGAACACTGCGAAGTCCACTTCGATCCTTACTTCTGGTGGGGATCACCCCCGCTCGCGCGGGGAACACATCACGACATCGCCCGGTTGGAGCTGGAAGACGGGATCACCCCCGCTCGCGCGGGGAACACATCCACTGGGCATACCTGTACCGCTTGGCAGAGGGATCACCCCCGCTCGCGCGGGGAACACTTGGAGACTGCCCGTAGCGGGCTGGATCGGACGGGATCACCCCCGCTCGCGCGGGGAACACACCGTGAGGCCGTTTGCTGTGGCCCCATTCTCGGGATCACCCCCGCTCGCGCGGGGAACACACTTGCTCACTTGGGATCCTAGCGCGGATCACTATCGGTTAGATTCACTTCACTTTCGTCGGTGGAGGGTCGACAGGCTTTGCCTGGCTCAGCATGGGGCGAGTCCGGGTCCATCGCGTCCGAGCGGCGCGACTCCACGGCTGTTCGATAGTCCCGATGCTTTCGGGCATTACTCGTCGGAGTGGTTACAGCACCACCGGTTGGTTCAGTCGACCGGTGGATGCTTCCTCCGGGTTCGGGCCGGTGTCGGCGCCTGGATGCCACTGTTCGGCGCATTAGGGTCAACCCATCGAGATCGACCGTCTCCCATGCGTGGTTGTGAGACCTGAAGTCTAGGCCTTGCTCTGATCGACAGCTCCACACCATCAAAGCGCGACCCTGGCTAACGTCTTCGATTATCCTCTCCCAGAGCCGTTCCCGGACTCGCTTGGAGGTATGGCCGACGTAAACGCCGGGGGCGATTTCCAGTAGCCATCGCGTCAAGGCTCCTCGCAGTCTGCTGGGTGTGACCGAGAGTACAACTGCGATCATTGCCAATCCTTGGCCATGCCGTAGGAAGTGCCGGCAGGTACGACACCGTCGCGGCCGTCCCACAGGCTTACGGTGTCGTCCGAATCGCCACTGGAATCGACCCCTGATTCTCCCGTGAGCAACCACTTTATGTCCCCGACGCATCGTTCCAGTAATCCATCGGCAAACATGCGGTCGCGCATGGCCCTACGAACGCGCCCGGAAAGGTCACTCGGGTTTTCCGCTGCGGCACCGAAAGCCACAGGGATTGCGGTCTCGGCCTTGTACAGGTCTGCGATGTCAAACACAAAAGCCCGCTCATGGCCCGTGTGCACGAACCCAAGACCCGGCGAACACCCGAGCGCGACAACGACGGCGTGAACCGCGCCATAGAGGCACATTGTCGCCGCCGTCAATGCCTGGTTGACGGAGTCAGAAGCCGCGAAATCACCCGGCCGGAAGTCGCGCCTTGACCAGGTCAGACCAGCTTGGGCCGCGTTGTCTCGATAAGCCCTGCGGACTCGCGCGCCTTCCCGACCTCGGAGCTGCTGCATGGTAAGCCCGGAGACATCCTCGTCGGGAAACCTCATCGCGTACATCGCGCGGGCGACTGCCAGTCGGTCACCGCGACGTGACACCAGCCGGGCCTGAGCTTCGAGCAGCTTGGTCGAGGCGGCGAGCGACCGGCCGTGGGCGTAGTACCTAACGCCGCTTTCGCCAACCCAAACGACGGATGCGCCACTCTCCCCTAGCAAGGCAATTGCCTGGTGGGTAACTTTGGTTCCGGGCCCCAAGAGCAAGGCCCCCACGGCGGCGACGGGAACGTGAATCCTACCCTTTTCGTCTGTGGCGGTCACTGCACTGTCTTCGCGGGAAATTGTGCAATGCTCAAAGTACGCGAACGTGAATCGGCCTTGCGCCCGGACGAGCTCAGTGCGCCGCGGAGGCCGAGCACCTGGAATGCTGGTCATCGGTTGGTCACCGTTTTGCCGCCGACCGGGCGAGGGTAATCAGTCCGCAGCCGTAGGCCTTTCCGTGGCCGGCGCCGTTGACGAGCACCTCACGTAGGGAGGCTACGGAGGCGACTTCAAGTACACCATCGAAGGTGGCCTTTGCCAGTGTCACCTGTTCGCCACCTCTCCGGAACCTTTGTACAACTCGGTCACGAACAACCAACTCGCGCCGTCCATTCACAGCTGCGATGTCAAAGCCCCAATTTGACACACGATCCAACAGCCACTGCTCTTGCTGTGCCGCGGTGACGTGGCCAAACCGACGCCCGTCTCTCGACGAATCACTTCTGCTCGGGTTGGCGGCTAGCCGAAAGGCCCATTTCTGACCAACCGCGAGCCGGTCTAGCAGAGGACCATACCGCCGCGTGACACATTCATCATTTGATGTCGTCAGACCTGCTTGCTCGATGATGTGGGAGAACTCGGGCGGGTAGCGGCTCACCACGTAAAGCCAGGTCAAATTGGGATCGTTGTCGACCCGCCACAATACCCTCCCGAGCTCGGGTTTCGGCTGCTGAAAGGAAGCCATGATCGCTCCGTGCATTAGGTGAGGAGAACCAAGAAGCCTGCGGGCGCCACGCCTGGCACGGGCGACTCTGAGCCTTGACAGATACATCACGCACCTTCCAGGGTTGCCATCGGGTCATGGGCCAGCGGAACGGCTAGACGGCCGTCCGGGTTTGGCATCGAAACGTAGCTTCGGACAACCGAACGCGCACCCCACTTCCGGAACCGGGGATCGTAACTGACCGGGCCATCGTTTTCGGTTGTCTTCCATTCACCGCGGATGTCGCCAGGAGCCGCTTCGGCATCACCGCGGATCTCGACGTCTACAGTCCCCGGCTGATGTCGCCGCCACCAACGGGCAGCTTGCCAAGGCTCTTCTTCTAGCGCCTTCCACAGTGGTGTAGGGCGGATGCCCAAATCAAACGGTGGTTGCGGAACGCATGACCGTCTGCCTAGATACAGGGGGAAAACTGGGCACCTGATTGCGTCATTGAGGGTACTAATTAGGCTGCAAGGCCCTTCGACTCCGGCTAGGAATACTGCATCAGTCAAGTAGAAGCGATGTGTAAGGGGATACGCGTGGCACCCATCAACTGACCTGGCCGTCTGAAGGTCTTCTTCGATTCTCCCCGGTTGGTCGATTCGCACTCCGAATCGCAGGGACAGGAGCTCTTCCAGAGGATCTGAGCGACGCAACCCTCGTGCTGCGGCGAGCAGTCCCACAACCCCGCTTTTTGTTGGCGCGGCGTCGGTGAGCCGGCGGGTAAAGCGAGAGGATCCACCCCACGACTGCAAGGGTCCGGCCAGCCGAAGCAGGAGCGTGCTCACGACGCCGCCCCAAGAAGCCGCTGCTCCAGGAGCTCCTCCAGGGCCCTGACGGCGTTGTCAAGCGGGAGCGAGTCGCCCAAGACTGCCACAGTTTCGCCAATTGTGCCAATGCCGGTGGTGAAACAAGCCACAGGTGGTGACCCGTATGTAAGGTCGACCGCCTTTGCGTATTCCACCAGTCTGGCAGTAGACCGGCTTACGTAGCCGCCCTGCGTAGATGCCACAACAGGCTCTTCAAAGGCGCCGACCCATGACACCGGCCTGTCGTCCCGCAAACAGACAACTACAAGCTCAGGCAGCGTACGGTTAGCAAAGGTGTTTTGCTTGCCTGTTGGCATTGATTTGACGAACGCCTGTAGGAAGGCGGAAGCCGCTCTGACTGTGGCCCGTAAGTCACCGAGACTTGCGTTCAAGGAGTCTATATCTAGGGTTGCATATCGGTACAAGGTCGCTGAATTGAACTCAACCGTGCCGATCATTCCTGCGCCGGCATCCTCTTCCGCCGTCCCAGCCTTGACATCATCAACGGCCGTGAAGTAGTCGTATTCGAATTCCACACCGTGGGTTGACAATGCGTGGGCGACTTGGCATGAGGCATCAACATTCAGGTCAGACACATCCGCCACCATTCGGCCAAAGAGAGCCAAGTCAACAGAGTTCTTGCCCTTGATCAGTCCTTGGGCTTCCCGCCTGTCGACCTCGGCCTGATCACGTAGAGCCTCTGAAGCAAGTTCGCCAAGAGCAGCAATCTGCTGGTTCGACAGAAATAGTAGGTAGCCGGTTTCTTTGGGTCCATCCTTCCCACGCGACTCTTTGACCTTTATCCCGGTCGCGGTGAGCGCCTTTTCTGCAAACACAAGGGCTTCTTCTTCCGTGGCGTCCGGTGTGGCGTCCAAGACGCGCTCGGCAATAAGCTCAACCACCCGCTTGGTGCGAGTGCCGAGCTCTGAAAAGTCGAGGTACCCCCTAAACGCCTCACGTGCCGCGTGTTTCCAGGCTTGCGACGACACTCGCGCTCGTCGTACTCCGCCAAAAATGGCAGTTTTTGGTGAGCCCGTGTCGTCGCGGTTGAGGTTGGATGGAGGGACAGTATGAAGCAAGTGAAGGTCAATTATTGTCCTAGGCATTTTGGTCCTCCGAGTTTGAGCTTGGTGAATCGGACTGTGTCGTAGTGGGACTAGTGGGCTGCCGATAATATTGGCGAGCCCAGGCACGCCGTACGTCGTTGGTTCGACCGGGCAGTTGGAAGAAGAAGAGGTCATCTGCAAAAAGCCCGTAGTCAAAGGCGATTTCGAATCTGCGGAGTTGTTCCACCGGTGATCGCAGGTGGTACGAAAGCTCCGCGAATGATGTCGCCGTCACCAGCGCATTGAATCGCCTGCGAACGGGGCCCGGGCCATCCCCGCCTGAACCGACTCGGTCGTTGAGTTGTCTGATCGCCTGACCAAACGCGAGACCGCGCCGATGCATCGGAATCGCCGTGCCCCGCTGATGCAGCGCGAAAAGTGTGAGCGCCGCATGGATGGCGGATTCCTCGGCGGTCGGAGAGTCGTCTTGTGGCTTACCAGGAGCACCCGCCATCGTCACGTCCCAAATGGTCGCGTCAACACCCGGAGCACGTCCGATGTTCGCTCTCAGTCGGGCCAGCGTTGCCACCGTCGCGGGCCTCGCGCTCGTCGCCAGTAGCTCCTCGACGCACTGCGTTACGAACCTGCCCACCGGTCCGGCAAAGGCGACCCGCCGCCTGCTCACATTTGGTCCCTTCGTACTTGTGTGGCTCATGCCACGCCTTCCTTTCTTGTGCTGGAAAGATCTAGGTAGGCATCCGGCAAAACCCTTCGCAGGTTTTTTCTGAACCGGGCAATTGCCAGGCCTGCGTCGCGAAATACTCCGCCGGCTTCTCGACCGACCAGAGCAGCGGGGCCAGCTTCATCCACCGCCCGATCTGCGAGTCGGGTCACAATGCGGCGCACGGTGATCTGCCACGCTAGTCCCCACTCAACTGCAGATGCCGTATCGACTAGGCCTCGCAGCTTTTGACGGAACTCGCCGTCAAGCGCAAAGTAAGCCCATGCCTGCACTTGCTGTCTTGAACTGCCAGAATCCTGTGATGCTCCCGAAGCGAGGGCGATGTCCCTGGCCAGTGATCCAAGCAGTGTCACTGCTTCGATGGCCTTCCCAGCTGCGCTGACGGCCTCATCGGCCAGGTCTCGCGAAGCAGGGGACAGCAGCCGTGACGGGAGCTCCAGCTCGTCGTTGAACGCCTCGTCATAGGCCGATTCTTTAGTGCCGTAGGTCATTCCAACGGCCCGGACACGGACCAGTCGCTGATCAATCGCGCCGAGCTCTTCCAAGCGCGCTGCCCATTCGACTATGGCCGGCACCCGCCGAGGGGGCGGCCCAGAACCGCTGGTCCCGGGCAGCCCGAGCGGTAGCAGCCCTGCCAGGCCACGCCAGAGCGCCCTGCCTGGCTGGTGCCTTGCTGGCATGTATGTGTCCCGCTTTGCCGTTTTGCTTTGCGGGTCGGAATAGCGCCAACCGCTCATGGGCTCGAACGAGTAGCCGTTGTGCCCAGTCAGTTTGTCACCCTGGCAATTCACCACCGAGGTTGACCGACTGGCCGTTCCTCCCAGAAGGATTCGTCGACTTGCCCAGGTGTAGACGTCAAGTGGGCCACTCGGCGGCCGGTAGGCGGGAAGCACGGCGTCCTCGGGCCACCCTTGCGGCGCCGGTGTCAGAGGCGCGCGTTCCCAGATCGGCAAGTCCTGATTGGTGACCTCTATGCCGACTATCGAGGGCACTAGCAGGTTGAGCATCAGCGTTTCGGACAAGCTGTCGCCCACCATGTGGACCCCGCCAAGCTGCCCAGCCCAACCAGTACCGATGCCATAGCCCTTGCCGCCTTTCACCCTAGGGTCGCCCTGTGCCCCGGAATGAATGCCCGCGACGTCGAAAGCTTGGGCGTGGATCAACCAACGGGCCGCCTCTGCCCAACCCAAGCTCTGCCGGTGTTCCCCAAGGCGGGTTGTCAGGAATGACGATGAGCCCGAGCCATCACAAATGATCTTTGACAGGTCAGATGTCTCGCTCTTGCTGGTATGTAGACCAGCAACCTGCATGAAAGGACACTCTGGGTGCATCAGCCAGAATCGGTCGCGAAAACGACTCAAGTAGCCTGCCACATCCGCAGCGGCGCTGTCCCAGTCAGCCTTTATCTCACGCCAGTGGTCTAGATCCTGCGGGCCGCCAACCGCACGATGCAGGACTGCAAGAAGCACCCTAAGGATGGCAAAGTCCTGGGTGGGCAACTCACCGGAAATCCCCCTAATGGAGCCCGCCCGGCGAAACACATCAAGCAGACTCACTTCAGTCCGCTGACCCGTGTCATCGAGAACTGCCAACCAAGGTTCATCGATCAGGCTAAAAAACGTTGGCGGCGCCGCATCATTCATTGGGACTCCTCCTATTCACCTCGAGCCCAACCTGAGGGCCGTAAGTCATGTCATAGTCTGTACCCGACCACCGACACGCCTCGTCGAGTGGCAACACCAACTCTCCAACCAGGTCTGGCGACTGCTGCCAAGCAGCAGGCATTTGGCGCTCGAGTTCGCTTATCAGGTGGTCGCCCGCCTCACCCTCGCAGACCCAGTCCGGCAAGTTGACACTTGTGCCAGCCAGAGCCCTTCGAACCGCCGGGGACGGCACCTCTCCCATCGGAACGCCGCGCCCGGCAAGTGCGGACAAGCTCAGCCCCGCGCCAGCCGTAAGCCAGTCCGGCAACCGCCATTGTCCTGCGCTGTCTGTTTGCACCACCAGTACGGCGAAGCCTCCTCCGGTGTCCCTAACTTGCGCGCGGGCGCCGTCGACATCGGCCTCACCCAAGCTTGCGTCTAGCCATCCAATCAGGCCAGTGTTTTCGGCGCCTGGGGCCGCCAAGCGAAAAGCACTCGCCGCGCTTCGCTTTGCGGCCTGTTTTGCCTCGCTGGCCAACCGGGCTCTGGTCATCGCCTCCTGCCAGCCTTCCGGTCCCAATGGTTCCTCACCATAGGCTTGTTGCACCAGCGGGGCGATGTCATCCGGCAGCCGCATTGCGTTGTCCGAGCCGGTCAAGTCCAATACTTGGGCAGCGGCTCGAAACAGCAGATGCTCCCCGTATACGGTTCGACTACCGGATGCCACGACTGGTGGTGCTGCTGCCCAGTCTTCCACGCCCACAACCACACAGCGGGGAGTGCCAAGCCGGCCCGGGCGCTGATCAAGTGGCCGGTCGTGGCGGTGCAATCGCCCGATCCGCTGAAGCATGAGGTCGGTTGGCGCCAAATCGGTGACCAACAGGTCGAAATCCAAATCCAAGCTCTGTTCGACCACTTGGGTTGCTACGACAATCAGTCTTTCCGGCCTTGATCCGCGTGAGCCGTCTGCCGGATGCCTGCCAAGGCACCTAACGAGACTCTTTTCGCGTGCCAGGCGATCTGCGACCAAAAAGCGCGAATGCAGAAGCACCACCTCCACCTCACCAAACGCCTTGGCCAAATCACGAAAGGTGGACTGAGCACGCGCGACAGTGTTGCGCACGACCAGGGCGCATCCTCCCAGAGCCAGGGCTTCGGCCAACAGACCTGAGACCGCATCATCGCGTGCGGTTTCAATCCGGACATTCCGAACCCTTGATGACGGCATAACCGGTAGTGAGATAGTGGCCCCGTCCTGGAGAAACGTTGCGACTGTGGAGGCTGGCTCGGTGGCGCACGATGGCGCTGGCACGGTCTCCAAGGCACTGGCCTCGACCTTCCACGAGGCCGGTTGACGCCGCCGAGGCCTCGAGTAGTCGAGTCCACGGCGATAGGCTTCTATCAGGTCCTGTCTAAGCCGAACTGGGAGGGTGGCCGACAAAGCCACGACGGGAACGCGATATGCGCCCAACCATTCGATGGCTCGGGATAAGTAGGTGTTCATGTAGGCGTCAAAACCATGGATTTCGTCAAGGATTACTACCTTTCGGGCCATTGCCAGGTGTCGCAGCGCAACGTGCTTGGCTTGCAGCGCAGTGAAAAGTACTTGATCGATCGTGCCCACCACGAAATCGGCCAGGACCCCTTTGCGACGTCCCGACAGCCACGAGTCGACGTAGGCGCCGCCAGTAATGGTCATTCCCCTAGCTTGGTCATCTCGGCCGACATCCAAGACCCGGGAACCAGCCCGGAGAATGTTTCTGAAGTCTGGATTCAGCCATGCCTTTCCGTGAGCCAAGAAAACTGACCGGCCGCCTTTGCCCGGCAGGCCATCAGGCAGCACTGCCTCACCGTCGGCGGTCGCGGGTTGGCAGGAGATCCATTCCATCAAACGTCTGAACATTGCATCACTTGTGGCTTGCGTGGGCAGAGCAATCATCACGCCACCGGCACCGCTCCTACCGGCCAAGATTTCGGCCGCCAGCATGGCGGCTTCAGTCTTGCCCTCCCCCATTGGGGCTTCGACGATAAGGATTCCGTTGGGATCCATTGACCTGGCCACCTCGACAACAGTCACCTGAACCGGCCGAGCCACGGTTCCTGCAGGCAAGGCAAAGCGGGACCCAAGCAATTGGTCGGCGGTTCCGTGGACCTCGGAGGCGGTCCATGGTCTCGGCAAGTTCACGCTGGCCCAGGCGATGTCCAGCCGCTTTCTATCGTCCTGCACTGGCTGCGGCAGCGGGCGATCATCGCCGATCGGCACACAAGGAAAGAGATCATCGTTGGAAGACAGCCAATCCGAAACCACAATCAGGCTCAAAAGCAGCGCTAGTGGGGGCTTGGCTAAGCCACGCCAAGACTTGCCGGCCAAATAGGAATTGGCGTCAGTCACGCCAGCCATGTGGTCGAGAAGCTCGTGTTGCAGACTCACCCACAGCCCGGCACCGAGCAGTGCCTGCTGGCGCTCACCAGCTCGCCTTGCCCAGTTGAGTTCTTGGACCCCTGTCGGGATGCCGTGATGACCGCTGATTGCTGACGCAAGTCGCCCGCCTTCGGTGCGCGTATCCCAGCCAAACCGCTCAGAGAGCCAACGCTCCAGTACCACCTGACCCGCAAGACCGTGCGGCATCCTTTGCCGATCGGTCATCTCCCTGTCAGTTCTTGCCATAGCCAAACCGCGCTGTGCCATTTCGTCGCGGAGCGTCGGAACTTGAACGGCAAAAGCCGGAGTTGCTTTGCCAACGTCATGAACCCCGGCCAGAAACGCCACGAGAGCGCGAGCAGAGGCCTCACCACCGACGGCGAGCGCCAGTTGCTCCTTTACGGCTGCCGGTATCCACTCATCCCATAACCGACCGGCCACGGCAGCCGCGTCGCGCAGGTGGCGCCAGAGCGGGTTCCACAGCTCAACCGCGGTTCCCGGTGGCCCGATTGGCCAGCTCTTCCCCCAGGCTGTCCGTGCAATGTCACTTAACACGCCAACCTCCAATTGCGTTCAGGCCGACATAGACCCAGCACCGAGGCTACTCGGGCCGCTCGCGCTTTGCGCGTGGCGACCCCTTGGTTGCCGACAAATGTGGCGGCACCGAACCCGGCGCGGTAAGGGGCGCGGCTAGTCGCTGCCCCCGAGATAAGCCGCCGGGCTCATGACCCGGGGATGAGTCAACTCGGCGTCCAGCAGATCCTTGTCGCCAGTGAGGATGACATCCGCCCCAGCCGCGACCGCGGCTCGCAGGATCGGCTGGTCTTTCGGGTCACGCAATAGGACTTCGCCAGGTTGGCCCCGCGCGGGCGTCGCGACGAAGGACACCCCCTGGGCCAGGTAGGCCATGAACTGGGGACCAGATCCAACCGGTCGGGAAACTTGCGGGCAAACACGTCGCTGAATTCGGTCACTGTGTAATCACAGACCAGTGCCTCGTCCTCACCGCCAAAGAGGGCCACCAGCGCCATGCGGGTCTGACTGTGCTCAAAAAGGGCGGCCGACACCAGCACATTCGTGTCGACAAGGATTCTCACTTGGCACGCTTTTCCCGTCGCAGATCAGTAACAAAGCTTGCCACCGCGTCCTCGTCAACAAAGCCAGCTTGCTCGGCGTCCCCTGCGACCAGGTCACCGAGCCATTGCAGGGCGTACACCGCCGGGTTGATCATGACGGCTTTTTGGCCGTCCCAGACCATCATCACGCGATCACCGGTCTCAAGCCCCAGGTTGCGGCGGATCTCGATGGGAATCGTGATCTGGCCTTTTGGCAGGATCTTAGCTGTCTCCACTATCGGCGCCGTCATGGCTCAATTCTACCGGATGACTCCTGCAATTCCTACATCTAGGAGTTTCGGGCCGCAGCCGCCAAGCGCGCCGGTCGGCAAGGACCCGCCGCGCTCACCGAATGTGGTCGTTAGGCCAAAACTCCCCATCGAATGGTGTCGTTAGGCCGTTTCGCCTTCGCGGCCAAGGGCGTTGTCCCTCGTGGCTGACACGGTGCCAATCCGCCAAACGGCGTAACGACACCGCAGGATTCGCCGAAACGTTGAAAGTGCCACATTCGATGCGCGACTCGCCCGACCTCACACCCACCCACAAGAAGGCGCCCGCACTGTGACAAGGGGCAGTGCTCGAGTCGAACAACTAAGAGCAGAAGCATCCGGGCTCGTAGACTTGGGGGGTCCTGGTGACCCAACTACAGGGAGGGAGCCAAGCCGGCATGACAAACGTCCATGACCTGGCCGCCTACATTCTTCGCCAGCACGGCGAAATGTCCACGACCAAGCTGCACAAGCTCTGCTATTACGCCCAGGGCCACTCACTGGCTTGGGACGGCGAACCGTTGTTCCACGAGGAGCTACAGGCCTGGTCAAACGGCCCGGTTTGCGCCGAGCTGTTCCACCGTCACCAGGGACGATTCAACCTCGAAACCTGTGACCCTGAAGGTGACCCCGAAGCCCTGAGCCAAGACCAGCGCGAAACAATTGACGCTGTCTTGGACGCCTACGGCCACCTCACGGGTTTCGAACTGTCGGTGCTTGCCGCCAGCGAACGGCCCTGGCGCGAGGCTCGCGGCGACTTGCATGGCGCCGAGCCATCCCACAACCCAATCGACCTCGACGTGATGCAGCAATTCTTCGTAGCCGAGATCGCCTCCGACGTCCCGGCAGACAAAACCCCACACCACGGCGACCACTGACCGTGAGCTCGAGCCACAAAAAGAGGACGCGGCGGTCCCCCGCCCCAACGGCCAAGCGCCGCCCTCCTGTTGCGCCTAACACCCGACAGCCTGGCGCGGCCAATCAAACCGACCGCGGCCAAATGTTTCGCTGGAGCCCCAGCGCAATGATCCGGAACGACAAGCTGACCAAGTCGATTCCCGGCGCCAACTGGGACCTCTCCTTCGACGAATGGCACCGGCTGCTGACCGTGTTGCAGGAGGCCACCAAGCTGACCTGGCGGGAGGTTTTGAACCAGGGGTCGCCAGGATCGCCCAGAAATCACCATCACGACGTGACGGCATTGCACCACGACGTCAAGCCCTTGTTCCACGGCGTGGCGGAAACAGCCTTCCGGATGCGACTTGATGGTGCCGAACGAATCTGGGGTTACACCACCGGCACCACCTTCTGGATCATGCTTTTCGACCGTAACCACCAGGTCTACCAAATCGAAAAGCGCCACACCTAGATGTGCCTCCAACCCACCTAGCCCCGCCGGTTAGGCTGAACGGCGTGAGCAAAACCGGCGGCGAACCAGGGCCTATCCGGGACCAGGCCGGGAACGGGTCTCCGACCCGACCGGATACTCCCGGCACGGCGCCCGCAAATCCGCCGGCACCTTATGCGGCGCCCAAACCCTCCGCCGCGCTTGAGCCGATTCTGGAATCCGCCGCCAGGCTGCAGCAGCTCGTGCCTAACGCTGTGCTGGTGGGAGGATCAGCGGCTGCGTTTCATGCCGGCCACCGGGTGTCCTTCGACCACGACCATACCCTGGCTGACCTGCGAGAACGGTTCGACCAGGTGCTCGAGGCAATAGAGGAAGACCCCAGCTTCCACCGCGCCAGGGTCCAACCCAAGAAGATCATCCTGGGCCGGCTGGGCGACATTGAGGTCGGAATACGTCAGCTGCGCCGCTCAAGGCCGCTGGAAACCGAACAGATCGAGCTACCCAGCGGCGCGAGGCTGACGGTGCCGACCTTGCCGGAGACGCTTCGAGTCAAGGCCTATTTGGCGGTGACCCGCAACCAAGTCCGTGATTACCTAGACATCGCCGCGCTATCAGACAAAATTGGGACCCCTGAGGCGGCCGAAGTCCTGAACCTGATTGACGAATACTACCCGGATGAAACCGCCGACCCGGCAGACCAACCAGTGAGGACCCAGCTCGTCACTCAGCTGGCCGCTCCCGCGCCATCGGACAAGAAAACCATCGACCAGTTGTCGCAGTACAAGTCGCTGCGGCCACCGTGGAACAAGTGGGAGCAAGTGGCGGATCGCTGCCTGGCGATCAGTCTGGCAATGGTGGGAAAGCGGGGTTGACACAAATGCCTCTGGTTTTCCGCAACATCGATGTCGAACCATCCGAGCCGGTTGCGAATTGGGGGGTCGAGGGGCTCCTAGCCGCCATTGAGCGGGGCCACGCGCCAGACTGGGAGAGGATTGCCGGCGCACTTGACACCGACACGAATGGCGCGGTGGCAGACGCGCTCGACCAGGCGCTTGGCTGCGCTAGGCCGTCGGGGCAAGTGGCTTTGTTCCGGGCTCTGCTTGCTCGGTCAAAACGACAATAGACACCTGTTGCTGCGGCGGCGGCCTGTTGCCCGATGCCGCCTTCCGGCCCCATGCGCAAGCGTCACCTGCCGGATTCGCCGCCTGGGCTGCTGCCTTGTGCCCGATCTTGTGACTGGCCTGTTGCCCGATGCCGCCTCCCGACCCCAAGCAAACGCACCGCCTGCCGGGTTCACTGCCAGACCCTCCGCCCTCGCGGCGCCAACCCAAAAACGCATGCCACCCGGGAACACCTTGGCCCTCGCGCGCCCTACTCTTGGCTCAGGGCCTCAAATAGGGTGGCTCTTGCAAAATTAGGCCCATTGGGAGGTACACATGACAACGATCTTCAAGCCGGTGCGCTGGGAAGTGCAGAAACTTGTTGACGGTGTCGAGCAAGGCACCATCAGCCTCCCCGATCTGCAGAGGCCGTTCGTCTGGCAGGCAACAAAAGTCCGGGATCTGTTTGACTCGATCTACCGGGGCCATCCCGTGGGCGAAATCATGTTTTGGGACGTCAGCGCCGAAGGCTCGACCAAAAGCATCGGCCTCGACGGCAAGCTGGCCGCGAAACATCAGATTGTCGACGGCCAACAGCGACTCACCAGCTTGTTTGCTGCGATAAAGGGGGCGGAAATCACTGACTCCAACTACCGCTCCCGACGAATGAGGATCGCCTTCAACCCTGGTACCGAACGATTTGAGGTTTGGTCGCCTTTTATCCAAAAGAATCCCCAATGGATTCCCGACATCGCTGGCTACTTCGCCGAACCCTGGGCGAGCACGGAAGCCTACAAGGAGCGCCTCGCCGAATCAGTCGGGCGTGGGCTCACCAACGAGGACCATCAAACGCTGGCCGACATTTTCCAGAAACTACACGGTGTTCTCGGCTACCAGTTCGAAGTAATCCACATCCAGGAAGACGTGGAGAAGAAGCGTGTTGCCGACATTTTTGTGCGGATCAACTCCGAAGGCGTCAACCTCAAGGCCTACGACTATATCTTGACTTGGCTTAGTGTCTTTTGGCCCGAAGGCAGGGAGACAATCGAGGGCTTTGCCCGTGACTCCAGGGTTACCCCGGAGCGCGCCAGCGAACGCACCGGCAGCCGAGTTGGATGGACTCCATGGAACTGCTACATCAACGTTGAGCCCGGTCACGTTGTCAGAGCAATGGTTGCCATGGGGCAGAACAGGGCTAGGCTCGTCGATGCTTACGCCGCTTTGCAGGCAAAAGACCGCTCAACCGGCGAAGTCGACGGAGGCCGCCAAGAAAGGGAACTGGCGAAACTGAAGCAGGCCCTGCCCTGGGTGACCAATCACACGAACTGGACAGAGTTCATCCACACCGTTCGAATGGCCGGGTTTCGGTCACGGCAGGGAATCACCTCCAATACGAACCTGGTGTCAAGTTACGTGGTCTTCCTGCTTGGGCGCATCAAGTACGCGGTTGACCTGCCGGTTCTCCGGGTTCTTATTGCCCGCTGGCTTTTCATGTCACAACTTACATCCCGCTACACCGGTTCGAGTGAGAGCATGCTACAGCAGGAGCTCGACCGCTTCGGGCGGGTAGAGGCAGGAGATGCGGCAGGCTTCGTTGGGGCTGCCGAGCGTGTCATAGAGACGACGCTGACCGAGGACTTCTGGCGGGTCTCCGTCCCTGAAGCGCTTGTCACATCTGGCCCGGCTCTATCGCCGATCTACCAGTGCTACTTGGCCGCCCTCAACACGCTAGACGCAGAAATGTTCCTGCTGGCTTCACCACGAGTTCGAACCTGGATGGACCCGTCCTCTCCGCAACAGCGTGGAATGGAAGGACACCACCTATTCCCACGCAACCACTTAGAGACGGTCCTGGGGATTACCGATCTCAAGTGGATAAACCAAGCCGCAAACTTTGCCCCCACGGACTGGGACACCAACGTCGAAATCAGTAACCGCCCTCCCGCCGAATACTGGCCCGAACTAGTGGACAAGCGTGGATTCTCAGGTGAAAACCTCGAACGCCAGATGTATTGGCACGCGCTGCCCGAGGGCTGGCACGAGACTGGCTACGACGAGTTCCTGATCCAAAGGCGAGCCCTGATGTCCCGGGTCATAAGGGACGGGTTCGATTCCATCGGTCAGAGCGCACCTGCAGCACCCTCGAAGCTGCGCGGCATCGATTCTGATGCCGCGGGGGCCGCCGCGCTCCAAGACCTTCTCGAAAAAGGACTGTTGCGGGCTAACGACCTACTTGATCCGGTAGATCCAAATTGGATTGTTGATGCGGTGGTGTCCGATGACGGCAACGTGGTGATTGACGGCATCCGTGCCTTCGATTCGCTTGACGATGCGGCGACTTATCTCGGTGTGACCAGCATTGACGGCCTGGACTTTTGGGCACTCGAGTGTCCAACGGGTTTGAAGCCGTTGCGTGAGATCCTGACAACTGGCCGGCCCTAGCTGCGAACCCGCCAGGCGAAGAGGCGCCTGGGTTTTCGTCCGCCTTTGCGCATCAGATACGGCAGACTGGATGGATGGGCGTTCCAGCCAGCCCCCACAAACGGCTAATCCTTGCGCTAACCGCGCTAGTGGTCGCGGCAGCCACCCCACTGGCGGGCTGCAGCCAAAGGGAAATCCCAACCAAAAACGTTGTCATCACCATCCCACCGGGCCAAGGCGGAGCGCTAGGCACAGATTCACGCGTGATTGTGATGGAACAATACGACACCGACGCCAAGGACTCGTCGAACTGGTGGATCTCGGTTGTCTCAGCCGTCTTTGCCGGGGTTGTGGTCGCGACCGTGACTCTGATTCGCCAACGGCGGCAAGCCAAGAACGAACCGCCGCCACCCAAACTGCCGGATGAGTTAGTTAGGCCCGGTGATTTTGGTGTGCCGCCGCATGACCTTTTGGCCTGCCTCGAAGTGATCAGGATCCACCTAAATACCCTGGCCAGGAAAGGAGTCCTGAGCAATTTGCAGCCAGGACTCGAACCATCCCAGGTCCGCGAAATGCTGTCCGCCTATGGTGTAGAGGCTTCAGCCGAATTGGAAACCCTCTACTCCTGGCGCAACGGCACCGCCAAGGATCCTGCGCTGGGAGCGGCGGATTTGGCAATGATCCCCGGTGTAGTGTTCCCGCCTCTTGAGCAGATGATCGACACCTACCTGGAGTTGAACCAATCGGCGCACTGGAATCCGGATTGGTTTCCTGTTTTCGCGGTCACCGATGGCGACTTTCTTGTGGTCAGCCTGGCTGAACCGGCCAAGGGGTCAGTGCGGCGAGTTGGCCCCGAATACAGCCATTGGCCCACCACCGACTTCACCTCACTTACAGCCATGATCCAGACCTTCGCCACGGCTTTTGCTCAAGGTGCCTTTGGGCTGGGCCCGGAGGGCCAATTCCTCTGCGACAACGACAACTTCCACGCCGTCGCGGCTTTTCTCAATCCTGAGATTCCCGGCTGGGCTCCTCCCCCGGCGCCGACAGACAACCAACCAACAAGGTCACCCGAGCAATAGGCCAAACTCGAGGACCGGCATCGGGCGACTCAGACCGCTAGCCGGATTCGCTTCCGGACTCACCCTCTGCTTCCGCCGCCGCGGCCTCAAGCAAACGATAGGAATCAGACCACCGAGCCAGCGTCATCAGCCAGGTCCAGGAGTAGCCGGCCGTGATCAACCCCGCCAGCGAAATGATCCAGGTCCAAAAACCCCAGGCCAAGAAGGGGCCAACGACCGCCGCCACTAGCGCCACCATGACCGAGCCCAAGGCTACCCCGGCCACCACCGCGTCGCGCCGACGCCCGCCCTGGTGCTTGTTGACCAAGGTCAGAGCGTCAGCCTTGGCCTGGATCTCTAAGGCGTCGGCCTCGGAAACGGAGCCAACCTGACGCAGGCGGTCAGCCGCGTCGAGAAAGGTCGAGATCCGGGTGGCGGTGCGAAGCTCGGTCGAGCCCAACCAGGCCACGGCCCGCACCAGGCTGCCCATGCCCGAGACTGGATTGAACATCTCCGCCCCATTCCGGTTGTGATTGAGCCTGTGCCCAAGGATAACGTGCCCGGTCAGGCCCGGCCCCGCCCGCCGCCTTGCGCTTAGGGGCCAGGTCAGGGCAGTCTTGGCAGTGCGCCTGCGCCGTTGGGCCGCCGCGCTGCGGGGCCACAACGCAGCCAAGCCACCAAACCGTCGAGCCAGATCTAAGAAGGACCACAGTGCTGATCACCCGAACCCGCGCCATGCCGAAGCTGCTGACGGTGCTGCTGATTGCCGATCTGCTGGTGGTCGCCGCCCTGCTGATTGCCGTGGTGGCAACCTCGGGCGGCGGCATGGTCCAAGGCGCCTTCCTCGTGGCAATGTTTGGCCTGGCCACCGCCGCCATACTGACCTGGCTGCTAAGTCGCACCATGGTGTCCAAAGTCGACGGTGAGTTGCGGCTGCCGGGCCGCGAGTCAATCAAACTGTCAAAGGTCACCGGCGTCCGCCTGGCCAGGCTCGAGCTCGAGGCGCTGGGCTTTGGCCAGCGACCTATGTACGCGCCCTTGCTGGTTGACCGGCGGGGCAAGTCGCTGGCCCGGATCAATCCCTTTGCCGCTTCCGGTCGCGGCGAGGGGCCCTCAAAAAAGGCGGTCGAGCGGGCCCGCCGGTTGGCGCAGTGGCTAGAGGTGGATTACCTGGGCGGCGAGTAGGGCGGCGAGCAGGGCGCCTTGTTGCCCGATGCCGCGCTGCCGCGAGGCCGAGCCGTGGCGTCACCTTCGCAAACGCAAAGTGGGTCTTGACCAGCCCTTCTGCCGCGAGACCGAGCTTTGACACGACTCCGTGATGCCGGGCCTCGGACTCGCGGTAAGCGGGTCTTGACCAGCCCTTCTGTCGCGAGGTCGAGCTTTGACACGACTCCGTGATGCCAGGCCTCGGACTCGCGGAAAGCGGGTCTTGACCAGCCCTTCTGCCGCGAGGTCGAGCTTTCGCATAACCGGTCCCGCCGCGAGACCGAGTTCTCGCAGAAACAGTCAGTCAAACAGGCCAAGGGCCGCCATCGGCCAAGCCCCCAGCGTAGATATTTGTCTACTTTTGTCCTATTATCGTTGTGTGACCGCCGACCCAACACCCTCTATGCCGGTAGGCCAACTTCGCCAGAACCCAACGGCCATGCTGCATCGAGTTCAGCGCGGAGAAACCTGCCTGATCACCAACCACGGTGTACCAGTGGCCAAACTGTCTCCCGTGGACGACTACAAATGGCTTGACGTCGATACCGTTAGAGATCTCCTAACCACCCCGGAGACAACCAACTGGGGCGCGGACATCCGCCAGGCCCGCCAAGCGGAGAGCCCGTCCGACCCGTGGCCGCAAACATGAAAAGGGCCATACTCGACACAAATGTCCTAATTGATGGACGTTTCGGCTTGGGCCCTGGATTCGAACTGGCTGTAACGGCCGTCTCGTACGCGGAGCTCGAGTTTGGCGCCAACTTGCCGACCATTAGCCCCGAACAGCGCGCCATGCGCCTGCAAAGCCTCAACCGACTGCGGGCCAGGTTTGGCGCCGGCTTACCCTTCGATGACGCCGCCGCCGCATCGTACGGCCTGATCACCCGTCTTGTGCTCGAGTCTGGCCGGCAAGTCCGTGGGCGCGCCCACGATCTGATGATTGCCGCCATCGCCCATGTCAATGGCGCCGCCTTGATTACGGCCGACTTAGATGACTTTGGGTCGCTCGATCCGCTGGTCCGGATAATCCGCCCGTGAGCGCCACCACCGAACAGCGGGTTTTCGAGATTCGAGGCATGACCTGCGCGGCTTGCGTTAGCCGGGTCGAAAAGGTTATTGGCCGGCTCGACGGGGTCGAGTCGGTGGCGGTCAATCTGGCGACCGAGCGGGCCACTGTCACCCTCGCGAAAAAGCGCGCCAGCGCCGAACTGGCAAATGAGGAGGCCACAGCTATCCTGGCGACCGAGCGGGCTAGCGTCGACTTGGTGCCGGGCCCGGTCACCAGCGATGCCATTGGTGAAGCCATCAAAGCGGCTGTGGCCAAGGCCGGCTACGAAGCCATCGAGCCACCCCCGCAACCAGGGCCGGACCAGGCAGACCAAGCCGGCCAACGCGCCCGCCGCCACATCCAACTAATGTGGGCCAAGTTCATCACCGCCGCGGTTTTCGCCCTGCCGCTGTTGTACCTGGCCATGGTGCCAATGGTCAGCTGGCTGGGCCGCCTGCCCTACCCCACAGCTCTAGACCCCGGCCAGCACCCGGTCGCCCACGGGCTGGTCCAGGCCGCCTTGACCCTGCCAATTGTCGCCGTGGGCTACCGCTTCTACACCGTTGGCTATCCGGCCTTGGCCAGGCGCAGCCCCAATATGGACTCGCTTATCGCCGTGGGCACAACCGCCGCGGTGGCCTATTCGACCTACTCGCTGGTCAAAGCCGCCCAAGGCGACCACGCAGCCGCCCACCAGATGTATTTCGAAACCGCCGGCGTCATCATCACCCTGGTATTACTGGGCAAGACCCTCGAGGCAACGACCAAGTCTCGCACCGGGGCTGCCATCAAGGCCCTGATCAACCTGGCGCCCAAGACCGCCTGGGTAGAGCGCGACAACCAGCCGGTCGAGCTCCCGGTAAGCCAGGTGCTGGTAGGAGACACTATTTGGGTCAAACCGGGGCAGGCAGTGCCGGTCGACGGCGTGGTTATCTCCGGCCAAAGCGCCATTGACCAGTCAATGCTAACCGGCGAAGCGACACCCGCCACCAAGGCCGCAGGCGACCAAGTCTTTGCCGCCACCATCAACACCACCGGCTCGATCCGGTTCGAGGCCCGCCAAGTTGGCCAGGACACGGCCCTAGCCCGGATCATCAAGCTGGTCGAGCAGGCCCAGGGCTCCAAGGCGCCCATCGCCCAATTGGCCGACAAAGTCGCCGCAGTCTTTGTGCCAGTGGTCTTTGCCATTGCCACAGTCAGCGCCCTGGCCTGGTGGTTTGGTCAGCGCGACATTGCTTTTGCCATGACCATATTCATCGCCGTCCTGGTCATCGCTTGCCCTTGTGCCTTGGGTTTGGCCACACCCACGGCCATTATGGTTGGCACCGGTCTGGGCGCCAAACACGGCATTCTGATCAAATCGGCCCGGGGCCTGGAGGCGGCCCGGTCGGTCGACACGGTGGTGCTTGACAAGACTGGGACTATCACGGCCGGCACACCCGCCGTCACCGACGTTATCACTGCGCCTGGCTGGTCCGAGCCCGATTTGCTGGCCCTTCTGGCAGCCGCCGAACAAGCTTCAGAACACCCCCTAGCCCAGGCCGTGGTTACGTCGGCGGCAAACAAGGGTTTGGAAATCCCCCAGGCCAGCTTCTTTGAGGCGCTGCCTGGCCAGGGCTTGAGGGCCGTCATCGGGCAAAAAACTGTGCTGGCAGGCAATCTGGCCCTGATGGCCGATGCCGGCCCCGACCTTGCGAGGCTATCTCACCAAGGCGAGTGGCTGGCCGGGCAGGGCTCAACGCCAATCTACGTGGCGGTTGACGGCCAAGCCGCAGGCTTGGTGGCGGTGGCCGACCCGGTCAAGGCGACCAGCCAAACGGCGCTACAGCGCCTTCGCCACCAGGGCCTGCGCGTCGTCATGATGACAGGCGACGAGCCCGAAGTGGCCGGCGCGATTGCCGCCCAGCTTGGTCTGAACGAGGTGTTGTCCCAGGTGCTGCCGGGTGACAAAGCCGCCCAGGTGGCCAAGCTGCAAGCCGGCGGCGCCTCCGTGGCCATGGTGGGCGACGGCATCAACGATGCCCCCGCCCTAGCCCAGGCCGACTTGGGCGTGGCCATCGGCTCCGGCACCGATGTGGCCATCGAATCGGCCGATGTAGTGCTGATGGGCTCCTCCCTAGAAGGGGTGCCAGCCATGATCGAATTGTCCCGCCGTACGGTTCGAAACATCAAACAGAACCTGGGCTGGGCCTTTGGCTACAACGTGCTGGGTATCCCAGTGGCGGCAGGCGTGCTGCACCTTTTTGGCGGGCCGCTGCTCAGCCCAATGCTGGCGGCCGGAGCCATGTCGCTTAGCTCGGTCTCTGTGCTGCTGAACGCGCTTAGGCTGAAGCGAGCCCAAATCGCCCCCTGAGCACCTGGCCGCTGACCAGCAACTTCGCCGCGAGGCCGAGGAATTGCACACTTCTGATTACACCGATACTGAGGCAGGGCATTATGCAGAAACTCAACCTCGCGGGAAGTGGGGGCTGACCAGCCCCAGGCACAACTCAGCCGATTGTGCGAAAGCTCAGTCTGGGGGGAAGGGGGATCTGACTAGGCCTAGGCCTAGGCCGATTTGCACCAAGGCGAAAACGGTATAGATGGTGGTAACCGGGTTGGGCGCAAAGACGACCCACTGAATGGTGAGCCAGCCGGCCAGTATCAGACCGCAACCCAACACGGCGGCACCGCACCAGCGGCGGCGGCTAATCACGGACCAAGCGGCGACGAACTGCGTCAGGCCGTTGACCACCAGCAGGAAGAAACCCGGCCAGGCCAGGCTTTGAAAAAAGACTTGGCCAAGGGGCAGCTTTTGCAGGTCGGGCAAGACCGAGTCCAGGCCAGAGCCGACCGGCGTAATCCACATCATCAAGGTGCCAACGACGGCGCCAACGCCTATGAACAAACACCAACCAAGGGCCCATTTGGCGACCCCGGGTAGCGGCGAACGGGACTGACTAGGCGGGGCAAGCACCCGCTAAGCCTAGTCCCCTGCTTTTGGTCCGCCGGCCTGTTCGCATCCTGGCGCCCGGCCAATCGCCGCCTCCGCGGCAGCAGAGCGCACAAGACAGCGGCAGAGGGGGCTGGTCAACCACCGTCGGTCCGAACTCTGCCCGCCGCTATTGTGGAAACGACGAAGGAGGCCTCGACGTGACTCAATTCCAACCCAACCTGTCTCCGGCCGAGCCCCTAGCTGGACCTGGCTGGCAGGGCTGGCAGGGCCCACCGCCCTGGCCACCAACGCCCGGCGAACCGCCGTCCAAACAACTGCCCTGGTATGGGATCGGCTTCGTAGGCGCCATCAAGCGCTTCTACGGCAAATACGCCGATTTCAAGGGCCGCGCCAGCCGCAGTGAATACTGGTGGGCCTACCTTTACCAACAGTTGATCTATTTGGCCCTTCTGGCGGTCTGGCTGCCGAAATACATTGGCTGGTATTGGGACTTGATGACAGGGTCTGTGACGTCGGGGTACGCCTACGGCACTTACGGAAACTTGTTCGGGATCTTTCCACTTTGGTGGCAACTCGCATATTGGGGTTCGCTCGCCTTCGGTCTTGCCAACGTGGTGCCGAATTATGCCTTGGGGTGGCGGCGTATGCACGATGCCGGCCTGCCGGGCCCGTATTTCCTGCTGGGTTGGATTCCCTTTGCCGGATTCTTCATCCAGCTGGCCTTCTGCGTCAAAGTATCCAGCCCCGAGGGCTTGCGCTACGACCTGCGAGCCGACGGTTCCTACCACCCTGAGTGGCCGCCCGGCTACCAGCCTCCACCGATGGTCTACGGCTATCCGCCTCCTGGGTACGGGCCGCCCCCGGGCTACCCGCCTCCGGGGGTCTAATCCGACCCGCGGCACGACACCGGGAAACACCGGTGGGGCGCCGGCTTGGTCTTGCGACCAGCTGACGCCCCACCGAACTGTGGATCAGCGGGACAATGCGATCTGATCTAGTCCCAAACCAGACCGCCCCCTGTGCCTATACGCTGGCATCCTCAGCCTCGCGACGGTTGCGACGCTTCGCAGCGACAATCAACCACCAGCCAGCGAGCAGAGTCAGCGCCGCCAATCCACTCAACCCCAAGACATTTGCGCCAGTGAAGGGGAGGCGTCCCTTCGACACAGTGGCTGGGGCTGGACCTGGGCCTGGCTTTTCGATGACGCGGAACTGGGCGCTGACCGTACCGGAAAGCGGTCCGGTCAAAACAATCGAGTGTGGACCCAGTTCGGTGCCCAGCGGAACGGTGAACGTCCACGTCACCTTGCCGTTGGCGTCAGCCACCTTGGTGCCAAGCTTCAGCTGATCAGACTCCATGACGGCGGAGACGGACTCGCCAGGCTGGAAGTTCAGACCGGTCACAGTCTGCTTCTGGCCCGCATAGCGCACCGGATGTTCTAACACCACCCTTGGCAGGCCAATCCGCCAAGGCTTGGTGGTGGTGTTGCCAGCCGGATCAGTCGCCGTGATGGTGACAATGTCACCTTCGTTCAGCGGCTTGTTTGGCTTGACAGTCCACCTGCCATCAGGGCCAACTATGGTCGAGCCAACCGGGTTGCCGTCCTTGTCGGTGATAGTGATGGTGTCACCTGGATCACCGTTACCAGTTATCTCAGTGCCGTCTGAAGGCTCAGGCTCCAACTTGGGTGTGGTCGCCTTGACCGAGATCAGAGATGGCCGTGAGGTGAAGGTGTGGTTGGCCATTGCTTCTGGACTGCCGTCCGGGGCTTGACCAATGTGGTCAAGGTTGACCGCCACCGCTGACAGCCCAGTACCGTCAGTCAACTTCTGGCTAAACGTGCAGGACCACTTGCCTTGCGCGTCACTCTGGGTAATGCAGATGGCGTTGGGTGAGCCGTCAGCGTAGACCTCGATTTGACGATTCGGCTCAGACGTGCCGCTGAGCTTGTCCGGCCTTGACTTGGCCGTGTCAAAGACCGGCGGGGCCGGAGTTGACACGAACTTGACAGTCACCGTGCTGACGGCCTGGGCGCCATCAATAGTGAAACCAAAGACCGCGTCCCCAGGCACACTAGAACTAACCTTCACCGTGTAGGTGCCGTCATAGTTATTGGTGGCAACACCACTGTTTGTGATGGTCACACCATTCATCGTGGTAGAGACCTTGACCTGGGCTGTTGGCGAATCCACCAGGTAGCCCTGAGCGTCAAACAGTGTCACCGTCAAAGTGGCTTGATCCAGCGCGCCCCTGGCGGTGGTGTCCGCGCCGTTGGCCTCGACATAGCCACGGTTCGTGGCGATGGTCGAAGTCAGCGTGCTGGGATCACCAGCCGCAAACACCAGCGTGGCGACAGCCTCAGGATTGGGAATGTCATGCCAAGCCCCGTTGACGAACACCTGAACCGGGAACGAATACGTGCCTGGTTTGGTTGACTTGACGTTGAAGGTGAACTTACCCCACACCGGGTTGAGTGGAGTACCGGTGACATTCGGGTTGAGTTCAACCGTCGACAACTCCGGCACACCAGCCAGGTTCAACCTGACCGGCGCCCCATCAACCAGGATTTCCGAAACCGACTTGATCGTCACCGTTACGGCATAAGTGTCGGATGTGTTGGCCCGGACCTTGGTGCCCGCAGCAGTCGGATCAGGGCTGACAGCCCAACTCGACTTGGACGGGTCAGGTGCACCGGCGGTGAAACCAATCACCCGGAAATCACCCGGATGGTTGATGGCCGCGCCACCAGCAGTCGCCGTGACCTGGAAAGTACCAGGCTCATCGGAGCGGATATCGGCCCAGACCAGACCGGGTGTGTAAACCCCGTTCTGAGTGCACCAAGCCGGTGTCGAAGCCGTAGCCGCCAGCGGGCAACTGGTCAAGGTCACCGAGGTGGTGGCCTTGTTGGTGCCAAACCACGGACCAGGCACATCAGCCGCGCCCTGAGACACAGCCAGCGTCACGTCGACACCAGGCACCGGGTTACCGAAAGCATCGGTTAGCAGCACCTTGGCCCAATGCGAGGCCAAGCCATCAGACAAGGCCAGCGAGGTTGACACTGTAAAGACTGAGTGCTCCGGTGACAATGGGCCATGCACGAACGGCAGTTCGCCTGGCAAACCGGGGGCAACCGGCTTGCCGTCGAAATCGGCCGTGCCGGTCCAGTCACCGGCATCGGTGGTACCGAACTCGACGCTGGCAGTGCCGTCATCTCCGACAGTGGCTTCAACCGTTTCAGTCTTGCCGTCCTTTTCGAAGGTCAGAGTGACTTTGCGGCCCTCTTCGTCAGTTACCGGGTTGTCGTTGTCGTCAACTAACGTCACCTTGACGATGTACGTGTCATCGCCATCGGCCACCTTCGGTGGGTTGCCAATCACTTCGATCTTCGACCGGTCGCGATTAACCGGACCAGACACAAACTTGGCTTTGGCCGGGCTACCAGTCACGATGTCAACAGCGCCCACCCGGGCCGTGACGTCATAGGTGCCAGACTTGGTCGAAACCAAAGTCAACTCAGCCACACCAGTTTCCGCCCCGGTGTCACCCGCGGTCATAGTGCAGAACGCGCCAGCCCCGCCAGCCACCGTGGCACCCTCGGCGCAAACCTTGGCCGTAGTGTTGGCCGGCAAGGCAAACCGCACCTGGGCGCCAGGCACCGGGTTGTCGAAGGCGTCCCGCAAGTTAGCTGTGATGACCTGGGTCTTCACGCCATCGGCCGTAGCTTGAACGGTCGGTGAGACCAGGAACGACTTGGCCCCATCAACCGGACCGGCACAGAAGTTGACCTGAGCCGGGCTGCCGGAGATGTTGGCCGCACCCAGTAGCGCCCGGACGTTGTGGGTACCGGTCTTGGTCGAGGTAAACGTCACCGCGACCACGCCACTGGAGTTGGTCGAATGCGGACCGGCCGGATTGATTGAGACCGGACTGTCAGCCGTGATGCCCACACTGGCGTTGCCAACCGTTAGGCCACCGAGGTCGCGCAGGGTGATGGTGCCGGTCCACGTGTCAGTGCCGTTAGCCACGACACAACCACCCGGACCGCTCGCCGTACCCTGAGCCACCACCAGGGTCGACCTGGATGGGTCCGGCACGTCAGTATCAAAGATGAGCGTGGCCGGTGAACCCTGCACGGCCAAACCAACCGGCCCATCGACGGTTAGCCGGACTGATTCGGCTTTCGTATCAGTCACCTCAACCCTGGCCAAACCAGCCGCCGAAGTTTGCAGCGCCAGCGTGTTCCACGGCGCCGCCGTTGTCCCCGCGATCCGGGCGTCCCCGTTGACAGTGAACGCCAAGTTGACACCCGGAACCGGGTTACCGTTCAGGTCGGTTACCAGGACTTCACCATAGTGTTTAGCGTTACCGTCACTAAGAACCTTGCCCGATGACGTCACCAAGGTGGCGCTGGTAGCAGCCCCAGCAATGAACTCGGCTGGTTGCGGCGAACCGTTCACCGTGCCAGTCGGCACAGTCGCCGTAACCGCATACATACCAGCCTTGGTGTCAGTGAAGCTGATAGTGGCGACACCATCAACCGTCCTGACCGTCTTCGAACCGACATGGGTCGGGTCAGTGTTGAGTGTCCAAGTCAGGACCACATCAACCTGGCCGTCAGCCCGGTCAATCAGGTTGCCGTAAGCATCCCGGATCGTGACCTCACCGGTGTGGTCACCAACACCTGCGACCTTGGTTTGACCCAGGGTCTTCAACACGAACGTCGATTGGGACGGGTCAACCGTCTTATCGGCAACAAACCTGACTGTGGCTGGTGAACCAGTCTGAATAGCGGTAGCACCAACAGACGCTGTCACACCATAGGAGCCGGCCTTGGTTGAAACCAGGGTCAGTTCGGCTACGCCCCTGGAAGTGCCGGTCGTAGCGGTGGTCATAGTGCATGTCACACCAGTCCCACCGGTCACGTTGGCACCCTCGGCGCATCCCTTGGCCACAGTGTTGGCTGGTACGGCGAACCGTACTTGGGTGCCACCGATCAGGTTGCCGGCCCCGGCCACACCATAGGCGTCACGCACAATGGCGCGAACTACTTGAGTGTCAGAGCCGTTGGCGACAGCCGGGTTGACCGGTGCCACCAGTTCGGAGTTGACACCATCAGCCGGGCCTGGATCGAAGGTGATCGTGGCTTCGTAAACACCTGAACCGACTGCTGGGGTTTCGACAGCGTCGCCACCGACTTGGACGGTGACTTTGAAGTCACCGGCCACTTCGGAACGGATCGTGGCCGTACCAGTACCAGATGAATCCGAAACCACCGTGTATGGTGCGCCGACCGGGCCAACTGGTGTCACCGTGACCACAGCTGAACCCATGTAAACCGAGCCGGTTTCGATGTTCCGCAGGTTCACCGTGACCGTATACGAATCGGTGCCGTTGGCCTGGACCTTGCCAGGGTCAGGGTTGGACCCCGTC